>DATNPP010000612.1:0-13526 GCA_036703175.1 Oscillatoriaceae cyanobacterium | reverse complement strand
CGTCGTGCTCGCCTTCTCGAACGCCCATCAGGCGGATCCCGCCTGGCGCGAATGGCTGGAGTATCTGCACCGCAACGGCGCGAAGCTGCCCGTGCTGGTGCTGAGCACCAGCATCGGCGAGCCCGAGGTCGACTTCGACCCCAGCCGCAGCACCGTCGAATTGCCGGCCTGGAGCGCGCGCGAGAGCCACCTGGCCTGCTGCGCGACGCTCGGCCAGGCGGATCTGCCCGAGATTTTCACCGAGCAAGTCCACACGCTTTCCGCGGGCTATCCGACGCGGCTCGAGACGTTGCTGCGTCGGCTGGCCGAGACCGGCAAGCTGCAACGTCGGCAAGGCCTCTGGCAGCTGCCCGAGGAGCCGGTCGAGGCGCTCGTGCGTCAGCTCGATCCGGCCTGGGCGCGCGAGCAAGGCCTCAAGCGCCTTTCGCCGCTCGCGCTCGCACTCTTCGAGGCCCTGCTGGTGGTGGGGCGCGAGATCGAATTGTTCCTGCTCTGGCAGGTCGTGCGCACGCCGAAGGGCTCGGGACGCCTCTACCCCGAGCTCGGAAGCCAGGAAGAAGGCCAGGAGCTCTTCGGTGCCTTGCAAGAGCTCGAAGAAGGCGGCTGGGTGCAAGCCGGCCAGGGCCGCTGCGCGCTCGCGGCCGAGCAGGACCACGACGCTTTGCTCGCGACCATCGCGCCCTTGCGCCGGCTGCAGCTGCACGGGGCGATCGCGAGCGCCCTCGAAACGCTGCTGGCGCAAACCCCGGACGATCCGACGCTCGTCAGCGAGCTGGCGCATCATGCGCTGGCGGCCGGCGACAAGCGCCGTGGCCCGCGCTACGCGCTCACCGCGGCGCAGCAGCACGCCCGCTTGTTGGCGCTGGAGCCCGCCGAAGCCCTGCTGCGCGAGGGCCTCGCGCTGATCGAGGGCGACGCGACGATCGATTCGAAGCTGGCGTGCGATCTTCATCAGCTGCGCGCGAACGTGGCCAGGCTGGCGGGCGATCGCCGCCTCGCGGGCCAGGCCTACGAGAAGGCCATGGCCCTCGCCATGCGGCTGGGCGACGTCGACGCGCTCGCGGCGATCGGCAACGGCCTGGGCCGGCTCTACCTCGCGATGGGGCAGTACGACGACGCCTCCCTGCAGTTCGAGGGAGTGCTCGCGCGGCTCGAAGCCAGCCCGACGCACGCCGAGGCCGCGCAGGCGCTCACGCGACTGGGCCAGCTGGCGCTGGCGCGCGGCGATCTCTCCGAAGCGCGCCAATGGCTCGAGCGGGCGCTCGCGGCGGCGCGTCAGGGCGCCTACCGCGCGCTGATTCGCGAAAACACGGCGCAACTGGGCTATCTCTACGTCGCGACCGGCGAGGAGCGCGCGGCCGAAGGCCTCGGTCTGCTTTTCGAAGCGATTCAGCTGATCGAAAAGGACGAGGCCAAGCTCGAGCTGAACGCCTGCTACGCGCTGCTGGGCAACGCCCAGTTGCTGCTCGGGCGCTTCAGCGAGGCCAAGCTGGCCTTCCAGCGCAACTGCGACCTGTGCGCCGAGATCGGCGCGGCGCCGCACGACGAGGCCAGCGCGCTGATGCGCCGGGCGACCGTCGAGCTGGAGCTTGGCGATTACAGCGGCGCGCGGCGCTCCGCCTCGCCCGCGGGCGCGCTCGCGCGCATGGTGGGCAACAAGATGCTGCTCGCCCAGGTGCGGCTGATCGAAGGCATCGCCGCGCTGTACCAGGGCGACTTCACGATTTACCAGGATGCCGCCGCCTGGGTCGACGATTCGCTCGCGACGAACGACTCGGACTATCTGCGGGCGATGTGGCACACCTACCGCGCCGAGGCCGAGGGCTATCTGGGCGACTGGAGCGCGGCGCTCTCCTCGGCCGGGCGCGCCCTGACGGCGATCGGCGCGGGCGAGGGCCACGAGTTTCTGACGCGGACGCAGTTGCTCAAGGGCGAGGCCCTCACGCGTCTCGGCCTCTACAAGCCCGCGCGCCAGGCGCTCGACGAAGTCGGCAATCCGCGCAGCGAGGCCATGTCCGCCCGGCTGTTGCTCGCGCGCGCGCAACTCGAACGTCTCGACGGCAATCCGGCGGACGCGCGCGTGTTGGGCGGCAAGGCGATCGAGCTGGCGCGGCGCGCGGGCGTCGTGCCGGTCGCGGCGGCCTGCGCGATGCTGCTCGCCCGCGTCGCGGCGTCGCGCGAGGACGCGCTCACCTGGAGTCGCCGCGCGCTCATTGACGCCGAGACGTGCAATCAGCCGGCCCTCGAGGCCGAGGCGCTCTATCAGGCGGCGTGCAGCGTGCGCAATCAGGCGCAGGCCGAGCTCTTTTTCGCGGCCGCCGAAGAAGCCTGGCGGCGGGCGATCGCCGGCCTCACCACGGCGACGCTCGAAGCCTTCGGCAACACCGAGGAACGCACGCCGCTCAAGAAGCTGATCTCGGCGCGCGCCGCCGAGGGCGAGCGGCTGCCGCCCAAGGATCAAGCCCTGCTGCTCGAGGTGCTCACGCTGCAACCGACGCCCGAGACGCTGTTGCCGGCCGTGCTGAAGCTTTGCCGCGAGCTCACGCAGGCCGAGCGCGTCGCGCTGTGCTTCCGCCGCGAGGGCCAACCCGTGTACGTCGCCGAGCACGGCCCGGTCTACGCGGGCGCCGCGTCGGCCGCCACCGAGTTCGCCATGGCCTCGGCCGGCCCGCCTCACGTCTGGCTGCACCCATTCGAGGATTCCGAGGACGGCGCCCCCTTCGCGCAGTTGCTGATCGTCGGCATGCCGATGGAGCAGGCCGAGCGGCTCGGCCGAATGGTGCCGCATTTGCGCGGTGCGCTCTGGGCGGCCTGGCGGTTCTGGCTGTCGAGCTTCGAGCTCGAGCGACGCGTGCCCCAGGCGCCCGCCGTCGAGCTGCCCGCGTTCCCGCAGGCTCCGGGCGCGCTGGGCGCGGGGTGAGCCCGGCGGCGTTTTTTGGTACAATAAGACGGCCGCTCTCTCGCCTGGAAAGGGTGCCCGTGCCCATTCTGATGGTTCCCGTTCTCGTTGCGGCGCAAGTCGCCACCGCGACGGCCATTCCTTCCCCGGCGCCGTCCCCGGCGCTTCAAGCGAAGACGGCCTCGGCGACGGTCGTGCCCACCTTCTTCGGCGTGCCGAAAGGCAATCGCTGGGTCGCCGGAACCTTCTCGTTGATGGTGAACGGCCTCGGCCAGTACTACAACGGCGAGAACGACACCGGCAACGTGATGGCCGCGACGCTGCTCACCTTTCCGATCGCCTACGGCGTCGATTCGCTGACCGGCTCGCCTTACCTGCGCATCTTCAGCTACACGGCCATGACGATGGTCAAGGTCTGGTCCGTCTGGGACGCCTTCACGTACAGCCCGCCGCCGCCGCCCAAACCCGCGGCCTCCCCGAAATCCGTCGCCACACCCGCGCCTTCGCCCAGCCACTAAACTCCGGAGAATCGTCGTTGCCACGCCCTGCCCGTTTCGTCGCTCCCGCGCTCGCGTTCGCCCTCGCGCTCGTCCAATCGGCCCCCGCGCGCGCCGAGATCCCCGCCACCACCTCGATGTGGGGCTATTCCGGCCTCGTGCTGATGCCCACGGCGGACGTGTACGGCTTTCGCGACTACTCGGTGGGCCTGGGCGTGCTCACGAAGGGCCAGGCGTTCAGCCTCACGCCGTATGCTACGGCGGGCGTGTTCGACGGGCTCGAGGCGACCGTGCTCTACGGCGTGCCGGTGTCCGGCTTTTCCGGGCTGACGGGCTCGTTCAAGTACCAGCTGATTCGCCCGACCCGCGAGCGCCCGACCTCGGTCGCCGTCGGCCTCTCGATGATCGGCGTGAGCGGCACGGATCAGGACCGCTACGTCGACGGCAACAACCTCTATCTGGTGCTCAGCCAGGACTTCAACGCCAACATCGGCGGCGCCACGTACACGCTCTTTCGCGGCCACTTCGGCTTCGAGGGGAACCTCTCGCTCGGCTCACGGGCCATGGCCGGCCTCGAGATTCCGATCTACGACAAGGCCTCGCTGGTGGGCGAGTTCATGGGGCCGATGGGCTCCCGCAGCTGGTTCGCCGACTTCGGCGCGAGCTATCGCCCGACGCCCGAATGGCAGTTCCGAATCTACACGATGGGAAACCCAAACGGCAGCTTCACGGATCGCGACTACGCCGCCGGGGTGAGCTACTCGGGAAACTTCCTGGGCCCCATTCGGGAGGTCGCTGAAAAGCCGGGCCCGCAGCCGACCTCCCATCCAAGGCCCGAACCCAGTCCGCTGCCGTCGCTCGAGCTGCGCGCCACGCCGGCGCCGCTGCCGAGCATTCCGGTCGCGACGCCCGCGCCGCTGCCCAGCGCGCCGATTGCCACGCCGACGCCGGTGGGCACCCCGACGCCCGCGCCCGGCACGGCCGAGCTGCGCGGCACGGTGCTCGACGATCGCGGGCGCCCGCTGCCCGGCTGGTCCGTCGGCGTGCCGGAGGCCAACGTCTGGACCACCAGCGACGCGGGCGGCCACTACACGCTGCATCTGCCGCTGGGCCCGTACCACCTGACGGTCAAGGATCCCGACGGCACGGTGCGCCTCACCAAGGCGATTCGCCTCGTGACGCCCGCCGGCATGGAGCTGCCGCTGGTGGTCTCGCTGCCGGACGGCGATCTGAAGGGCATGGTCGTCGATCGCACGAGCAAGCAAGGCGTCGGCAGCGCCACGATCCAGCTTTTCCGCTCGGGCGAGACCTACGACCTGTCCAGCGACGACACGGGCGCCTTCTCGATGGCCGATTTGCCCGAGGGCACCTACAAGATCGTCGTGACGCGGCCGCGCTATTCGCCCTTCGAGGGCACGCTGCAGATCACCGCACGGCAAGAGACGAGCCTCGTCGTGCCGCTCAGCGCCAAGCCGGGCTCGATCGCAGGCCGCGTGACCAACCTCAAGGGCGACGGCCAGCCCGAGGTGGTGATCGAGGTGCCCTCGCTGCACCTCACGACCACCACCGATCGCCTGGGCGCCTACCGCTTCGCCGAGCTGCCGCCCGGCCAGTACGAGGTGACCTACACGCAGAACGGCCGGCGCGTCTCGACGACCGTCGTCGACGTCCGCTCGGACGAGACGACCACCGAGAACGTGACGACCGTGAACGAGGTGGTGGCCCCCAACAAGGCCGGCACCATCAGCGGGCGCGTGCTCGACGCGACCACCAAGCGCCCGGTCAGCGACGTGAAGATCGTCGTCGAAGGCGGGGATCTGACGGTCATGACGCTGACGGCCTCGGACGGCTACTATACCGTGAGCGACCTGCCACCCGGGCGCTACAAGCTCACGGCCAGCAAGCCGGGCTACAAGACGCGCCTTTCCTCGGCGAGCGTCACGGCCAAGGTGGGCGCGACGGTGAACATCGGGCTGCAGCTGTCGCACTAGGCGCAACCGGTTCCTGGGCCAGCCTGGCCAGGCGTTCCCGTTCCAATCGGCCAAGGCCCGGCCCGCTTGCGGGCGCTACGCTGGAGCCATGCGTTTCGCCTGGATGCTCTCGGCCCTGTTTCTCGCCGGCTGCGGCCACACCGCGCCGGCGCCGCGCGCCTACGCGCTGGCTCACGGCGGAGGCCCCGGCGATCTGTTCCTCGTCGGCGGCGGCGACGAGAGCCCGCCGCTCTACGCCGAGTTCCTCAAGCTGGTGGGCGGCCCCGACGCGCCGATCGTGATCGTGCCCTTCGCCGGCGGCCCCGCGGAGGCGGCGAGCTGCCAGCAGCAATTCGCCAGAGCCGGCGCCACGCACGTGAGCGTGCTCGCGGCGAGCGACGCGCCGACCGTGCTGTCCGGCGCCGCCGGGTTGTACTTCGTCGGCGGCTATTCGGACCATCTGCTCGCAGCCTTCGCGCCGTTCAAGACGGCCGCGCAAAGCGCCTGGGCGAGCGGCTGCGTGGTCGGCGGCAGCAGCGCCGGCGCGATGGCGCTCGGCGATCGCACGATCGTCGACGGCACCTCGGATCAGGCGCTGAAGCAGGGCATCGCGGGCCTCGACGTGCAGCCCGGCTTGGGCCTGGGCGCCGGAATGACGATCGACCCGCACTTCACGCAGCGCCAGCGCTTTGACCGACTGTACGTGACGGTGCGCGCCACGCACACGCTCGGCATCGGCGTGGACGAACAGACCGCCGCGCTCGTGCACCCCGGCGGCACGCTCGAGTGCCTGGGCGCGGGCAGCGTCACGCTGATGCAGCCGGACGCGGACGGCGCGCGCGTCGAGTTGCTCAATCCGGGCGACAGCGTGCCGCTCGCGGATTGGCGGACCCATTGAGCCCGGAACGCCCTCTCGAGTGAGAACCACCGTCGAATGATTGCGCCTCGCCCCGGGAGGGCGAGGAGAAATTCAATCACGTTGCCTGATCCGGCGCCGCGGGCGGCTCGGGGTGCTTCGGGCGCAACGGCGGGCATTTCGCGCGATCGCCCGAAAGCTCCGTTGGCGCGCGCTTCCGGCGGGGTAGGCTACCCCATGGTAGGATGAGCCAGGAGGAAACTATGTCGTCCACCCCCCTCGTTTCGCCGACCCTCGCGCCGGCCGTCCGCGATCTGCTGGACGGGCAGGTTTCCTGGAACGCGCAGATGTGGCATCAGGTGCTCAGCTGGCTTTTCAGCTCGGGGCTGTCCGTGCTGCTCGTGATCGGCCTGACGCTGTTCGCGATGCGCGCGTACGCCGTCGGCTTGAACCAGCTCTTCAAGCTGATCAACGCCAATCTGTCGCCCGAGGCCATGCCGCGCGTCGGCCAGCGCACGAAAACGCTCTCCAGCATTTTGCGCAGCCTGGGTGACACGCTGATCGCGTTTATGGGCGTGGTGATGGTGCTCGCGAAGCTGGGCGTAAACGTGGCGCCGATTCTCGCCTCGGCCGGAATCCTCGGCCTGGCGGTCGGTTTCGGTGCGCAGAGCCTGGTCAAAGACGTGATTTCGGGCTTCTTCATTCTGATCGAGGACCAATACGGCGTCGGCGACGTGATCGAGGTCAACAACAACGGCAAGGGCGGCGAGGTCGAGCGCATGAACCTGCGCATCACCCAGTTGCGCAACCTGGACGGCCAGCTGATTACGATTCCGAACGGCACGATTCAGATGGTCGTGAATTTCTCGAAGGAGTGGTCGCGCAGCGTGGTCGACATCAGCGTGGCCTACCGCCACGATCCGGATCACGTGATGACCGTATTGCGCGAGGTTGCGGACCAACTCGCTTCGGACATGGCCGACAAGATTCTGCCGCCGCCCGAGGTCAACGGCATCAACAAGTTCGGCGACTCGTCGATCGGGTATCAGATTCTCTTCAAGACCCGCCCGCTGGCCCAGTGGACTGTGGCGCGCGAGTTTCGCCGCCGCGTCTGGCACCGTTTCCAGCAAGAGGGCATCGAACTGCCCTTCCCGCAGCACACGCTTTGGATGGGCGAAGTCGGCGACAAACCGACCGAGATGCTGCTGAATGCCAAAGAGGGTTCCGCCTAGCATGGCGGGATTGCTCACCGTCGGCGAGGCCCTGTACGATTGGGTCTCGACCGACGCGGGGGCGGATCTGGCCTCGGCGCGCCACTTCGTCAAGGCACCCGGCGGTGCGCCGCTGAACGTCGCCGTCGGCGCCGCGCGGTTGGGCGTCGAGACGGCCTTCGCGGGTCGTGTGGGCGACGATCCGTTCGGACACGCGCTGTTGGATCTGCTGGTGCGCGAGGGCGTGGACACGCGCTTGGCCCGCGTCGCGGCGGAGCGGCAGACGCGCATGGCCTACGTGCTGACGCGCGAGGACGGCGATCGCCATCTGGCCGGATTCTCAACGGTTGCATGCGCCGATGCGGCCCTCACGCCGGAAGATTTGCCGGAGTCCGCGATCACGGACGCCCGCGCCTTTTACTTCGGCGCGCTGATGCTCGCGGATCCCCACGCGCGTGCCGTGATGCTGGACGCCGCCCGACGTGCTCACGCCGGAGAAGGGCTCGTCGTGTTCGATCCCAACTGGCGCCTGGTGATGTGGCCGGACGCGGACGAACTGCGCGCGGTGGTCGACGAAGCGATTGCCACGAGCCACCTGCTCAAACTGGGCGACGACGAGCTGAGCTGGCTCACGGGCCTCGAGCTCGAAGCGGGCGCGAACGCGCTGTTCGCGCGCCACGACCTCGCGGCGCTGGTCGTGACGTGTGGCGCGCAGGGCTGCTACTTCAAGACGGCCCGTGCCGCGGGCCACGTGCCGAGCTATGCCGTACGCTGCGTGGACGCCACGGGCGCGGGCGACGGCTTCGTAGCCGGGCTGCTCGCCGGGCTGCTGGCACGTGACGACGGCATGCCGATGCCGGCCCAGGTGCGCCGGCTGGATGGGCCTGCCTGGCACGAACTGCTGACCGAGGCGAACGCCGTCGGCGCGCTCGCGACCACCCAGCCCGGCGCCGTGAGCGCCTTGCCGCGACGCGAGGCGCTGGACAACTTCCTCGCGACCCGGCGCTGATTCAATAGCGCAAATAGACCGCCTGGGGCTCCGTATAAAAGTCGAGCACGTAGCGCCCCATCTCGCGGCCGCCGTGTCCCGAGTCCTTCATGCCGCCGTACGGCATCTGCAGCTCGCTCACCGTCGTCGCGCAGTTCACGTGCACCAATCCGGTCTCCAGCCGCTTCACGTACTGCATCGCCGACGCCAGATCCCGCGTGTAGAGGCTCGAGGCCAATCCGTACGGCAGCGCGTTGGCGACGGCGATCGCCGATTCCAGATCCGCGACCGGCACCAGCGTGACCACCGGCCCGAAAATCTCCTCACGGCAGACCGGATGCGCCGGCCCCAGCCCCGTGAGCACCGTCGGCGCGTAAAAATGCCCATGCTGCAGCGCCCCCTCGTCGAGCACCCGGCCGCCGCAGAGCACCGCCGCGCCGTCCGCGCGGGCCCGCTCCACGTAGCCGCTCACCCGCGCCAGCGCCGATTCGGTGACGAGCGGCCCGACCTGAGCGCCGTCCTCCAGGCCGTTACCGACGCGCAGCGCGCTCGCCTTGGCCACGAGCTTGGCCGCGAAATCCTCGAAAACCGATGCGGCCACCAGCACCAGGCTGTTGGCGTTGCAGCGCTCGCCGCTCACCGAAAACCCGCCAATTGCCACGTCCGCCGCCGCGCGCTCGAGGTCCGCGTCCGCCAGCACGATGCTCGCGTTCTTGCCGCCCATCTCCAGCTGCACGCGCGCGAAGCGCTCGCTCGCGACCTGATTGATCGCCCGCCCCACCGCCGTCGACCCCGTGAACGAGATCGCCCGCACGTCCGGATGCGCCACGAGCGCACGCCCCGCCGCGCCGTCGCCGAACACGACGTTGAACACGCCCGCCGGTACGCCGGCCGCCGCGTAGACCTCGGCCAGCAGCGCGGCCGTCAACGGCGAATGCTCGGAAGGCTTGAACACCACCGTGTTGCCGGTCAAAAGCGCGGGCGCGCTCTTGATCACGGGCGTGTTCACCGGGAAGTTCCACGGCGCGATGAGCCCCACCACGCCGCGCGGCTTGCGCACGACGTAGTTCACCCCTGGCCCGTCGGCGGGATAGACCTCGCCGCCGAAGCGGCGCCCCTCGCCCGCGACGAACTCGAGGTACGCCACCGCGCGCTGAAGCTCCTGGCGCGCCTCGGCGAGGGCCTTGCCCTCTTCCCAGGTCATGGCCTGCGCCAGTTCCTCGGCCCGCGCCGCGAGCAGCTGCGAAGCCCGCATGAGAATCTGGCCGCGCTGGGCTTGAGGCGTATCGCGCCAGGCCGGAAACGCCTGTTTGGCGGCGGCCACCGCGGCAGCGACGTCATCCGCGCCGCCACGCGCGAAGTGACCGACGATCTCGCGGACATCCGCCGGATTGTGGCGCTCGAAGGTCTCCGCCGGCGCGCGCCAAATTCCGGCGATGAAATGCCCATGGCGAAGGCCCCGGCGGGCCTCGAGCTCGGGTAGCAGGTGTTCGATGGTGGTGCTCATGGGGTTCCTCGCGGCGAGTGGGCTCGCTTCATCTTAATGCCCCACACGCGACGACGCCAGGCAAAAAAAAAGAGCCGCCCGAAGGCGGCCCGCATTTTCGCTTTAGTAGCCGTAGGGGCCGGCCGCCGTCGGAGCGGGGTAACCCTGCGTGGTGGTGGTGCCGTAACCGCCGGCCGTCGCGCCGTAACCACCGGTCGTCGCACCGTAGCCGCCGGTCGTCGCGCCGTAGCCGTAGCTCTGGGCCGCGAGGGGCGCCTGGGTCTGCAGCGTGTCCACCGTGACCTCGGCGTCGGCCGCCGAGTTGCTCGAGGTGATGTCGAAGCTCTCGCTCTGGCCGGGCTGGATGTTGCTGAAGTCCTGCGTCTTGGTCTCGCTCTCGCTGAGCGTCTTGTTGAAGATGCCCGAGGACTTCTCGAACGTGATCTTCAGCGTGCCCGACAGCGGCGCGTTGCTGGTGTTGATCACCTCGCCCGTCACTTCGAGCTTCTTGAACATCAGCACGCCGTGCGTCTTCTTCGCCACGTTCGTCACCGCCAGCGAGCCGACGGTCGGCGCCGCATAAGGCGTGGTGCCCGTGGTGGGCACGGTCGGCGTGTTGTCGACCGGGGTGTTGTCCACCGGCGTGTTGTCGATCGGCGCCGTGGTCGAGGCCGAGGTGTCGCCGCCGCTGGAGGCGTCCGGCGCCGCCATGTTGGCCGCACGACGACCGCAACCCGTCAGGGACAAGCCCATCGCCAGGGTGGCGACCAGAATCATCGTCTGCAGATTGCGCTTGGACTTCATTGGGGCTTCCTCCTACAACACAGGTTGCCGACCGCGGCGTGATTCACTTCACTTGTTCTGGTTATAGGCGTTAATGTACAGTGCCTGAACGAAGTCCGGTTATCGTCCCTTTAAGCTTGGGCAAAATCAGCCCTAAAGATCGCGATCGCCTCGAAGGCGCGCCGGGCGCGAGGCGCTTCAGCCCTGGAAGAACGGCACGATCGCCGTCGCCACCAATCCGAGCACCAGCAACACGGCGAGCACCGCGCCGGCGATCACGGACCAGCTTTTCTTCGATCGCGGCGCCTCTTCCATGGGACGCGGCGCTTTGGCTCTGGATTTGGACTTGGCCTTCTTCTTGGTCTTGCTCATGGCTTTATTTTACCGCGGCCAGCCGCGCTCTATCCAGGTGCCCAGGGCGTCATGAAGGGCCTGAAACAGCCCGTCGATCGCGTCCGCCGTCGCCGGCAGGCGCTCCTCGAACATGCGCATGGTCCCGTCGAGCCAGTCGTTGAGCTGCGTTTCGAGATCAGCTTCCGGCGCGGGCTCGGGGGTCGGTTCGCTCGGCGGATCGTCGGCGCGATCGCCGCCCAGCGCCGGGCTGAAATCCTCGCGTTCACTCATGGGCCGCGCCCCCCTTGCCGAGCGTCGGATCGAGCGCGATCGCCCGCGCGGCCGCCCGCGCCGCCTCGCGATGCCGCCCGAGCCGCTCGTACGCCTGCGCCAGGCGCAGCTGCGCGATCGCGAGACCCGGATCGAGCACGGCCGCGTCTTCGAGCTGCTGCACGGCCTCTTTCAGTCGGCCGCGGGTCAACAGCAAAGATCCGGCATTGTAGTAGGCCTCCGCGTAGTGCGGATCGATCGCCTGCGCGCGGCGAAACGCGGCGAGCGCGCCGTTCCAGTCCTTTTGATCCTCGAGCAGGACGCCGAGCGCGTTCTGGGGATTCGGATTGTGCGCGTCGGCCGCGATCGCCTGCTCGTAACACCGCCGTGCGTCCTCGAGGCGATGCAGGCGCTTGTACGCGTTGCCCAAATTGTTGGCGGCGAAGGAATCGTCCGGCTTCCGGCGCAGCGCCGCTTGAAAGTACGGCACGGCCTCGGCGGCGCGCCCCCGCTCGAGCAGCAAATTGCCGAACTCGTAGTAGACTCCGGCCGGCACCGACGGCATCGAGAGGGCCGCCACGAAGGCCTCTTGGCTCTCTTTGTCATGGCCGTTCTGCAGCAGCAGCACGGCGTAGCGAAAGCGCGCCTCGGGCCAACCGGGGCACTCGGCGATCGCCCGGCGCGCCGTGTCCTGCGCCAGATCGCTCAGCATCACCTGTTCCTCGGCCTCCGCGAGCACGTAGGCCACCGCCGCATCGTCCGGGGCCAGGCGCTGGGCCTTGCGAATCTGCACGGCCGCCGCCGTGGGATCGTGATCATCCAACAACGCCTGACCGAGCGCGAGGCGCAGCTGCGCGTCATCGGGCGCCAGCAGCGCCGTGCGCGCGAGCGCCTCGGCGCGATCGCCGTCGAGCGCCAAAGGCGTCACGGCCGGCAACAGCGGCCGCGGATCCGCCGGAACGACTCCCGCGCGCACGAGGCCCCACGTGTCGCTTTGCCATGCGGCGCCGCCCTGCAAGCGCAGCAGCGCGGCCAACAGCCCGCCGAACAGTACCGGGCGCATCCATTCGAGGCGCATGCGTCGATCCCCCAACCGAGGGTCATTGTTCCCCGTTCGCGGCGTTCTTCCACGCTTTCTCCGCCACGGGTACAATGAAGCGAACCATCAGAAAGTCCTTCCATGCGCATCGCTCTCACCGTCGGCCGCTTCGACCTCTCGGGCGGCATCGAGCGGGTCACCGTCCAACTCGCCCGCGGCTACCAGGCCCTGGGGCACGACGTCACGGTTTTCGCCACCGGCTGGGATGCCGACGACCGTTTCACTTTCCGTCACGTGACGGCGCCGGAGCGCCCCGCCTGGCTGCGCACGCTGCAGCTGCCCGGCGCGACCACGCGCGCGCTCGCGCGCGACAACTTCGACTTCGTGCACGGCCAGGGCACCAGCACCTGGCACTGCGATTTGCTGACCTTCCACTCGGTGCACGCCGCCTGGCTCGCGCACTCGGTCGGCGAGAGCGGGACCTGGAGCCCGACGGGCATCGCGAAGCGCCTGTATCCGTTTCATCGGGCGGCGATCGCGGTCGAGCACCGTCAGGTCCGCACCCATCGCGGCAAATTCCACGGCTGCTCGCCCGAGGTCGCGTGCGAAATCATCCGCCACTACGACGCCGATCCCGCGCGCGTCTTCGCCGAGCCCTGGGGCATCGACTTCGAGGAGTTTCGCCCGGACGCCGTCGCGCGCGCGCGCATGCGATCGACATGGGAAGTGGACGACGGCACGCGCGTGGTGCTGCTCGTCGCCAACGAGTTCCATCGCAAGGGCCTCGGCCCGCTGCTCGAGGCGCTCGCGCTGCTCGACCGGCGCGACCTCGTGCTCGCCGTGGCCGGACGCGCCGACACGGCGCCCTATCGCGCTCTGGCCGAGCGTCTCGGCGTGGCCGCGCGCGTGCGGTTTCTCGGTCATCAATCCCCCGCGCCGTGTTACCAGGCGGCGGACCTCTTCGCGTTGCCCTCGACCTACGAAGGCTGGGGCTTGGTGGTCGGCGAGGCGCTCGCGAGCGGCTTGCCCGTGGTGGCCTCGCGCTTTCCGGGCTCGATCGCCATGATCGAACCGGATCGGAACGGCTACCTGCTCGACGACCCGCGCGACCCGAAGGCCCTCGCCGGAGCCATCGAGCGAACGTTGAATCCGAACACGCACATGCGCCTGGCATCCTTTGCGCGGAACAGCGTC
>DATNPP010000604.1:0-2494 GCA_036703175.1 Oscillatoriaceae cyanobacterium | reverse complement strand
AAAAGGTCCGCGAGGTCTATCTCGGCCAGGAGCATCACCATGGCTGAGGCGGCGCTCGCGCTCGACAATGTCCGCGCCGGCTACGGCGAGACCGTGGTGCTGGAGGACGTGAAGTTTTCGCTCGCGCCCGGCGAGACCGTGTCGATCATCGGCCGCAACGGTGTCGGCAAGTCGACGCTGCTCGCGACCGTGATGGGCCACACGACCCTGCACGGCGGCCGCGTTCTGCTGCACGGGCAGGACGTCTCCAAAGTTGCCACCTACAAGCGCGTGCACGCCGGGCTCGGCTACGTGCCGCAGGAGCGCGAGATCTTCCCGTCGCTGACCTTGCGTGAAAACCTCGCCGTCGCCGCGCGCCCGGGCCACTGGACCTACGAGACCGTGTGCGAACTGTTCCCGCGGCTCGGCGAGCGCGCCAGCAACATGGGCAATCAGCTTTCCGGCGGCGAGCAGCAGATGCTGGCCATCGGCCGCGCGCTGATCGGCAATCCGACCGTGCTGCTGATGGACGAGCCGTCGGAAGGCCTGGCGCCGGTCATCGTCGAGGAACTGGCGCGGGCCGTGAAGCGGCTGGCGGCGACCGGCAAGCTCGCGATGATCGTGGTCGAGCAGAACTCGCGGCTGGCTTTGTCGATCGCGCCACGCGCGGTGGTGATGGACCGCGGCCGCATCGTCTATGACGGCGCCAGCGAGACCCTGAGCAGCGACCCGGCCAAGCTCGAAGGCTTCATCGGCGTCGTCAAGGCGTAGGGCGCGGCCCACCAAAGCCCACCGATTGCCTTCCGCCGTGCGCTCGTCTAGCAAGCGGGCCATGAAACATTCGACGAACCGCATTCTCACCACCCACGTCGGCAGCCTGATACGTCCGGCGGATCTGCAGGACTTCCTGCGCGCCAAGCAAAGCGGCAAGCCCTATGACGAGCAGGGCTTTCAGGCCTGCCTGACGCGTTCCGTCGCCGAGGTCGTGCAGCGGCAGGCGCAGGCCGGCATCGACGTCGTGTCCGACGGCGAGTTCGGCAAGTCGATCTCCTGGGCGCAATACGCGCTGACGCGCCTGTCGGGCTTCGAGCGGCGGCCGATCAAGGACGACAAGGCCAATCCGTTCAAGCGCGGCGCCGACCGCACCAAGTTCGCCGACTTCTACGCCGAGCTCGACGCCAAGGAAGCGGTGGCGACGACGACCGAGGCGATCTGCACCGGCCCGATCGCCTATGTCGGCAACGACGAGCTCACGCGCGACATCGCCAACTTCAAGGCGGCGCTCGGCAAGGTGAAGGTGGAAGAGGCGTTCCTGCCGGTCGCCGCGCCGGCGAGCGTCATCCCCGATCGCAAGAACGAATATTACAAGAACGACGAGGAGCTGCAGCTCGCCATCGCCGCCGCGATGCGCTCCGAGTACAAGACCATCGTCGACGCCGGCTTCATCGTGCAGCTCGACGACGCGCGCAGCGCCGTCACCTACGACCGCATGGTGCCGCCGGGCTCGTTCGCGGATTATAAAAAGTGGCTGGAGACGCAGATCGACATTCTCAACCACGCGATCGAGGGCCTGCCGCAGGATCGCATCCGCTATCACGTGTGCTGGGGCTCGTGGCCGGGCCCGCACACCAGCGACGTGCCGCTGAAGGATATCGTCGACGTCATCCTCAAGGCCAAGGTCGGCGCCTTCGTCATCGAGGGCGCCAATCCGCGCCACGAGCACGAATGGCAGGTGTGGAAGAACGCCAAGCTCGGGGCAGGGCAGATGCTCATCCCCGGCGTCATCAGCCACGCCACCAACGTGGTCGAGCATCCGGAGCTCGTCGCCGAGCGCATCGTGCGGCTGGCGAAGATCGTCGGCCGCGAGAACGTCATCGCCGGCACCGATTGCGGCTTCGCCCAGGGACCGTTCTATCGCCGCGTTCATCCGCAGATCATGTGGGCGAAGCTCGAGGCTTTGGCGCAAGGCGCGGCGCTCGCCTCGAAGGAATTGTGGTCCAAGGCTGCGGCGTAACTTCGGGACCGCGGCCGCGCCTCTCCCCACGGTCATTGCCGGGCATAGCCCGTCGAAGACGGGCGTGAACGCCCTTATGACCCGGCAATGTATGAGGCCGGTCCTCACCTCGGGCAGTACTGCCGACCTTGCGGAAGCTCGTCATGGATGCGCGGGTCAAGCCCGCGCATGACGGCGAGAATGGGGCCGCGCATCGATTTCGGATTCAACTATCAAACAGCCAAGCGCTATCGCCCGTGTTCTTGATGTCGGCCCCGGGTGAGCCCTCGCGCGAATTGCAAGTCCTCGCTCCCCAAGAGGGGGAGCGGAGCGCCGGCAGACGCGGGGGTGTGCGAGACCCCCGGTGGATGGCCGGCGAGACCATCCGGTGGGACGCTTTGCGAAGGCGTCCCCTCCCTTCCGAAGAAGAGAGGCGCCTCCCGGCGCTCCACTGGCGGCGTTCTCACGATGTGCGGGCCGCGCTTTCGGTACGTGAACCAGCCACGCCCGTCAGCCAGCTCC
>DATNPP010000589.1:0-6035 GCA_036703175.1 Oscillatoriaceae cyanobacterium | reverse complement strand
CGTCGTGGCCCAGCGCGGCGTGCCCGGCGTCATGCGCTCGAATTCGACGATCATTTCCTCCACGCGCTTCATTAGCTTCTCCCAGAGACGCGGGTGGCGGAAGACAGCCTGTTTCTTTGCCTTGTACGCGGTCTTCGCGCGGCTGTTGAGCTTCTGGATCTCCTTGTCGAGGTTGTCGATCCACGCGAGGTGGCGACCACGGATGCTCAAATAGTCGCGATTCGCCTCCCGCACGCGCTGCATGAGGTTGCGCGCCGCCGGGTACTGCCCGGCCTGGTAGCGCTCCTCGCGCGCGACTGCGATGAACGGGTTTTCGACCGCCTCGAGACCATCGTGCAAGCCCTCCATCGCGCGCATGGCGGCGAGCACGCGGTCACGGAAGACGGGATCGCGCATGACCTTGGCGGCGAGCGCCATCGGCGCGTCCTCTTCCTCGTTGCCCGTCAGGATCTCGCGAGGCCAGCTCTGCCAGAGGAGGCGGAACGCGTCTTTCGGCGCCAGGCCCACGGTGAAGCTCAAGTCGATGCCGGCTTGCGCCAGCAAGCCGTAGTAGCCGGTCACCGTCACGCGAAAGGTCTTGAGCGACTTCGGCTCGAGCGCCGCGCAGCGCGCCTCGCTAAAAAAGGCCGCTTCGGTGCTCTCGCGCAACTCGACGTTCAACGCCTCGATCTTGATGCCGATGCGCTTGGTGAATTCGGGCCAGCTCGCGAGCCCGCGCTCGGGGTGCTGGGTGGCGATCATGTTGTATCCGTCACGCGCGTAGTAGTGGTACGTGTGCTTCGGCGTGAAGCTCGCCAGGTCCTTGAGGCGCTCGCCGTACAGCACCTGGGTGCCGAACGCTCGCGGCGTGAGGCCAGCAGACGATGCCTGACGCGCGAGAATGTTGAAGCTGTAGCGCGCCATCTGGGCTTTTTTCGACGCCTGCTCGACGGTCAACTCGCTTAGGTCGTGAACGCCGAGGAGCTTCACGCCCTTCGCCTGGAAGGCAATGACTTGCTTTTTCGTCGCAGGGCAATGAAGCGCGAACAGCTCGATCAACTCGAGCCACTCCGGCAGAATCTCGACCTCCGGGGGCTTGGCGCTGAGCGCTTCCCCGAGCGTGACGAGGCGGCGCACGGCGTTGGGGTAGTGCACCCGGTGGGTGTGCGAGGTCAGACCCCGGGAAGCCAACTCGGCCTCGAATTCTGGGCTCCAGCCCGGGCCGTCGGCGTTGAGCTTCGCCTTGAGGACGAACAGCGGCACGGCGTTCATGCGCACAGCGAACTCGCTCGCGCTCAGTTCGTCGTATTCGGGAAAGACCGAGCGCATCGCGGCGCGCGAAGCCTTGGCCGCAGGGGCGTCAATGGTGCTGAGATGGCTCAAGGCCATCCCGATCGTGTAGTGCTTTGGCACTTTCGTCTCCTTTGTAGGAGCCGACTTGGTTCAATGGCTTCGACGCGCACGTATACCACGGAAACGTTTGGGCGAAGATCGTTGAACCAGACGGCTGAAACGTCACTCTGGCGCGCCGCACGCCCACGCCGTGGGCCTTCTCGGCGGCGCCTGCTTCCGCCGTTTCCATTGCGCACAATCAAGGCGCTGTAAAACGAGGAGCGGTGCGGACCTCCAGTCATTTGTGCACTCCCTGGATGCCAATCTGGCCTCCGAGGCGCGTAAATGCTGGATCTCGGGCGTTTAGGCGGCGGGCGAGGGCCCATCCCAGGGCAAACCGAAACACTGCCCGGGCGAGCGAACGTGAAGATGCCTCTGAACGGCTTCTGGAGCGAAAAAACAGCGTTCTGGCGCTTATATCTCTTCGAACGCAATCCGGCTTTATTCGGCCCGGAAGCGCGTTTTCCCCGGAGCGGCAGTGCGAGCTGCCGCTCCTCTTTTTTTTGAAGGAGGTCGTCATGTCCGAACCGGATCCGACATTGGCCGAGTTGCTCGCGGCCTACGCTACGCATCGCCCAGCCGAGATCGCCTCGCTGAGGAGCATTCTGAAGACGATCGCGCTGCCATTCCTTGGCTTTCGCGACGCCGATCTTGACGTCGCTTTCGCAGCGACGAGCGCGCACAAGTTGTACGCCCTGCTCACGCCCGGTCGCGCCGCATGGTGCCCGAAACTCGAGGCGACATTGCCCGCAGGCACGACCTATCGGCGCACGTACCCGCGCTTCGTCTCGCGCCTCCTCAACTTTGGCGAAGCGAAGGGCATCTTGCACCCGGACCGCTATTTCATCTCGCCTGCGTGGCGCGAGCTGATCGCCATGGTCGCCGTAGTCACGCAGGACGCCGCCGGGCCGAGGCGCTCGGCGTTGCGCGTGGCTTTCAAGAAGCTCGCCAAGTGGGCGACGGCCCAGGGCATCGAGCCGTCCGCTTTGCCGCTCGAAGGCGATCGCCCCGTCGCGGGCTTCTTCGACTTCCTTGGCCGGCGTCCGGGGGATTACTACCGGGCCCGCGGCTGCTGGAACGCGCTCGTCACGAGCGGCGTGCTCGCGCCTGACCTTCACTGGGGAGCGATTCGTCGCGGCGGTCGCGCTGGCCGAGCCTGCCACGACTGGCCTCCGGTCCTCGAGCGCGCCCTCGAGAAGCTCTTCGTCGAGGTACGTCTCGACAGCTGGCGCGCGACGACGCGTGCCGGCTATCGGCAGCGCATCGCCACCTACCTCGGCGTGCTCGCCGGGCTTGGTGTGGATCTCGATGCCGTCCTCGCCGGCATCGACGATCCCGTTGCAGCAGTCCGCCTGCTCTTTCAGGGCCTGCCCGCCGGAACGCCGCGATGCGACGTCAAAGCATTCGCCAATCGCGTCGCCAGTGACCTTGCGTTCCGCGACGAGTTGCTCGCGGCAATGGCAGCGCTGTCCGGCAGTTTCGATGGAAGAGCGAGCGAGCCCAACCCGTTCGTCATGGCCGCCGTCAGCGCGCTGGTCGAGGCCGGCACGATCACAACGGCCGCCGACCTCGTGAGCAAGGCGCTCAGCATCAATCGGATCCTGCTCGACCTGACCGAGCGCCACACCGCCTGGCTCAGCCAGCGGCGCGCGCTGCTCGGCAAGATTGCGAGCAAGAATCCATCGGCCTACACGAACAAGAAGCGCGGCGTCTTTCGGAACCCCGATCTTTGGCTCGATCTGGTTCGCGCCAGGCCGCGGCTTCGATGCCACACCCTGGAACTCGAGGCCGCCTGGCGTGAGTCCGCTGGGGCCCGGCGGACGCGTCTCAAACTGTCCTGGGCGGTCGCATTGCGCAACGAGGCCTTGTTCGGATTGCTGCTCTGCTACCCGTTGCGAGCGGCCAACGTTACCGGCATGAAACTCGGCGTCAACTACAGACCGGATCGATATCAGCTCTTCTTCGAGGCACCCGAAACCAAGAACGAGAAAGAGATCGACCTCGAACTCCCCGACGGCGGCGCCCTCGGCGACGTTCGCAATCTGATGGAGCAGTACCTGCAAGAGGCGCGCCCAGTGCTTCTTGCAGGGCGCCAATCCGAGCACGTCTTCGTCCCCCGCGGCGGCACGCGCCTGCGCGAAAAGGGGCTCAACGCGATCTTCACGGATTTGAGCCGCCGCTATCTGGCCGACGTCTTGCCGCCTGGCGTCGACGAGCTGAATCCGCATCTCGCGCGGCATGCCGCCGCAAGCTATGCGCTGGCCGTGCAGCAGAACCTGAACCTTGCCGCCCAATTGCTCAACGACTCGCCGAGCACCGTCGCGAGCAACTATTCCGACGTGCTCGCGGGCGCGAAGCAGGCGACACGCCGCTTCCTCACAAGCGTCACGCTCTGACGCACCGGCGCTGCGTGCCGGCACCCGCTTGTACGGGTCATTTACCGCTACTTGCCCCCCAAGACGCTCGTCTTGGGGAGCGTCGTCATGAAGGAGGTCCCCATGAAAGAAGCCGACCGCCCTCTTAAGATCAGCGCCTCGGGCATCAAGGCCTATGAGCGTTGCGCGCTCTCGTACGCCTTGACCTACGTCGAGCCGCTGCCGCGTGACCAGCAAGAGCCCATCCCGGCCTTCGCTTTCGGCAACGCCGTCCACGCCGCGATCGCCCAGTTCACACGTACCGGTGGCCACGCGAAGCGCTCGCTGGACGACCTCGTCGAGCTTGGCATGCGCAACTGGCGCTCCGAGGACTTCGCAAGCCAGGCCGAGAGCTACGAGCATTTCACGCGTGCCCGCGAGCAGCTCGAGAGCTTCTACTTTTTGAGCTTTCCGCCGCGCGGCAGCCGCGAGCTTGGCGTCGAAAAGTACGCCAGCTGGCGTGCCGCTCGGCGCGGCATTCTCGCGACCGGTCGTTTCGATCGGGTCGTCGTGCTCCCGGACGACACTCTCGCGATTATCGACTACAAGACAGGCGGCCGAATTCCCGAAAGAGAGGCTGTCGAGCGCGATCTTCAGAGCATCATCTATCGCTCGATTGCCGCCGACGAGTTCTGCCGGCTCAAGCCGGCCCGCATCGCGATCGCCTACGTCTTTCTTGCCGGGCCCAAGGTCGTCACCGTCTCGCCCAGCCTCGCGCTGTTCCGTGAACGTTGGGCCTCGATCGAGACGACCGTCGCCGCCATCCGGCGTGATCGGGGCAACCTCCTGCGTGGTTTGCCGCTCGACGCGGCCTTCACCCCCAACCGTGGCGGGCACTGCACCTGGTGCCCCTTCCGCACGCACTGCGCCAGCCGTTACCCCGTGCCCGGTGGCGCCGCGGCGTCTTGAACGAGGCCAGCGCTTCATGGCTTGCCGTCGAGCAGGGCATCCTGCTCGGCCCAACGCGACAACAGGCCGAACACGCCGCTCACGTTCGCGATCACCTCGCGGCAATCCTCCTCGGTGAAAGGTGCTTGCCAAATCGCGCGGAGCGCGTCTTGCACGTCCGGGCTGACTTGGTTCTTGAAAGGAGGCGTTGCTGGCATCTCGGCTCACCGGGCTCGGACCGAGGGCGCTTGCGCTCGTGTCCTGGCACCATCCTCGCCGTTGCTGGGGCGCCATTCTAGAGGACGCCCAGGAGGTAATTGCCGAGTTTAATAGCTCTTGTTAGTGGGTCATTTCACTAAGAGACACACGTCCAGCGAGATGCAGGGTATGCCTGCGCGCATATTGGCGTTTCACCTGGATGGGCTCACGCTTGATGCCATGGCGCCCTGATTCCACGCGTGCCTCAGGCTTTTCGAGGCAGCGTTGGCAGAACGGGCGTCGAGCGAATCGCTGCTGGAAGGCTGCCAGGACTGGCGATTGCAGCGTTACTAGCAAAAAGATGGTGCGGCTATTAGCGGCTTTCAGGGCTGCCGAATGTGCTTCGGCGTGACAAACTGGCCGCGCAAAGCGAACGCATTGAACTTCGCTTTGCGGTACTCGTGCAACTAATCGCCAGCTATGGATCCTGACGCGCGAGCATCGCATCAGAAACCCGCTGATGGCTGCGCCCCCACCCCGATCAGATTGGGGTCGCTCCTTGCCTTGCATATTCAAGCAAGGAGCCGGAATCTCTTCACCAGGCCGCTCACGCGGCCATCGCCCCCGGGAGGCACCCAATGATTCTGACCTACGACGTGGTTGCCGGCGAACTCGAGCTGGATCGTGAGGACGGCAGCGAGCCGCTGACGTTCAAAACAGCGCAGGTTCAAGCGAAGCTGTACACCGACCATGGGCTGCTCAGCTGTGTCGTCGATGGCACTGAGATCGAATTGGCATTCGTCTCGCCGGAAGACGAGCCCACGGCGCTCGAGACCAAGCTCGTGCCCATCAAGCGCTGGAGAGTCGGTTTTAGGGCGTTGTAACCCTATTCGAGACGCCCTCGTCAGCGTTCCTGTTTGTTGAATAACGACGTCGTTCGGATGGGGTTCGCTCTGTTCGTCGACGTCGTTATTCTACTCGAACGCCTGTTTGAAATTTCCAATACAATGGGGGTTTCGAGGAGGATGCCCATGCCGAACCACCGCCACAAGAAAGCCGCCACGCCAGCCCAGGTCTCGACGATCCGAGAGGCCGTGATCTACGTTCGCGTCAGCTCCAAAGAGCAGGAAGAGGGCTTTTCCATCCCGGCGCAGCTGCTGGCTG
>DATNPP010000580.1:0-14730 GCA_036703175.1 Oscillatoriaceae cyanobacterium | reverse complement strand
GAAGCATCATTCCCTGAAGCGCCACTACGAGGCTTGTCTCGAGGCCCACGGCGATACCCACCAGGGGGTCAACTGGTCGCGCCGAGAGGAGGCCGAAATTCGCTACGAGGCGATGCTGGGCGTGGTTCGGCCACAATCGGTCCGCGTTACGATGCTCGATTGTGGATGCGGCGCCTCGCACTTGTTGGAATATCTACGGCGCACCGGGCGCGACGATCTTGAATACGCGGGACTCGACATTTCGGAGAAATTCGTGGCGCTTTGCCGGCAAAAGTTTCCCGAGGTGCCTTATTATTGCCTGGATGTGCTCGAGGCGGATCCGGCGCTTCCCGTTTTCGATTACTTGGTCCTCAACGGCGTGTTCACCAACCGTACTGGCATGGACGAGTCCGAGATGTGGGACTTCTTCGAGCGCCTGCTGGTGCGTCTGTGGCCGCACGTACGCCACGGTCTTGCTTTTAACGTGATGACCAAGCACGTGGATTGGGAGCGTGACGATCTGTTCCACGTGCCCTTCGACGCGTTGGCAGCCTTTCTCAAGCGCTCGATCACGCGTCACTTCGTGATACGCAACGATTACGGTTTGTATGACTATACCGTCTACCTGTACCGCCAGGAAACCGCATGGCCAAGCTGGTGATTTTCGGCGCCGGCGACATCGCGCGGCTCGCTCACTACTATTTCAGCACGGACTCCGAGCATGAGGTTGTCGCCTTTACCGTCGACGCCGGATATCGCCAGTCGGACAACTTCTTGCATCTGCCGCTCATCGATTTCAACCGAGTGAGGGAATATTTTCCGAGCAATCGCTACAAGATGTTCGTGGCACTTAGCTATGCCCGCATGAACAGGGCGCGGGAAGAGAAATACCACTCAGTCAAAGCGCTCGGATATGAACTTGTGAGTTACGTGAGCTCGCGCTGCACATATTTGGCACCGGAGCCGCCCGGGAACAACGGCTTCATTCTCGAAGACTGTACGATCCAGCCGTTCGTTACGATCGGCGCGAATGTCACCTTGTGGAGCGGAAGCCACGTTGGTCATGACTCGGTCGTGGGCGATCATGTCTTCGTTGCCCCGCATGCGGCGATTTCTGGACACGTGACAATTGGTCCAAACTGTTTTGTCGGAGTCAACGCGACGTTACGAAACGGCATCACGCTTGCGCCGGCGACTCTCGTCGGCGCGGGCGCGGTGATTCAAAACGACACAATCGAAAAGGGTGTCTATGGAGCGCCGCGCGTTTGCTTGCTTGAGAAGAGCAGCGACGAGGTTTCGCCTTGAGCGAATGCCAGCGCTTTTGGGGCTTCGAGTTAATGCCGCCGCGGGGCGAGGCTGGTCTGAACGGCATGCGGACTTAGATGCAACGTAACCGTTTCAGAATTTTCCACGCGAGGTCTTCCATGTCGCTCAACGAACAAGCTCAATCAAGAAGCGCCGATCGCCGGGTATTGGTGATCCTGGCAATCGCCCTTGTGACGCTGTTGCTCCCCTTCCTACTAACCAGTGTCTTTCACCCGGACGAATTTACGGATCTCTACGAGGGTGTGTGGATTCTGCACGGCGCCGCTCAGTACCGTGACATCCACGATGGCATCGCGCCAATTTCACCCTATCTCGCGGCTTGCACGTTCGCACTGCTCGGACCCTCGCTTCTGGCGGGCCGATTCGTGCAAACCGGCGTGATCTTTCTTTGCGGCTTGCAAATTTTTCGCCTGGCGCAACGCTTGGAAGTACCAGCCTGGATGGCAACGATTCCCTCCTTGGCACTCGTCGTTGGGGTGTATCGCGCGTGGCCGGGTTACAGCCACCACTGGCTCGCGATTCCTTGGATGCTCGCTGCGGTACTGACGGGGTTTGGAGCCCTTGACGGGGGGCGATCGCGCACATGGTTTTTTGCAGGCCTAGCGACTGGCGGCGCGATGCTTGCGATGCAAACCGACGGCGTGGTGATTACGGGCGTGCTTGCCGGGGTTTTGCTCGCTCACGGCCTCCTCACCCGCGAGACTTTCACAAGCATCGCTCGCCAGTTCGGCATGCTGGCATTCGGCATTGCGGTGCCAATTTCGCTAGCAGCGCTTTTCATTGGCTCTCAAGGCGCGCTACCTCAAGCCGTGAACCAGATCTGGATCGCGCCGCTTTTCCACGCGAAGGTCGCAGGCGGTTACAACGACGTCAAGTACGGCTCGGATTGGCTCGCGCAAATTAGCCCGATTGCCAAAAATCCGACCTGGCTGGGGCGCGCCTTCCATCTTTCTATGACTTACTTGCTCTCTCCTGTGGCGATCATTGGGGGCTTATTGGTACTGCTTCCCAAGACAACCCGTCTATCGCCTGCCGATTGGCGCTTGGCCCTGGCAGGCCTGATGGCGGCGGGTTACTTTACGCTCTTGAGCGTCGAGCACGCGGATTATCCGATGGTGGCCGTTTATGCGGTTCCCGCGCTACCGGTCCTTTCGGCACTGGCCATGCGTTGGGCTCGTCGTTTTCAAGGGCACTGGCATGCCTGGCTCGGGCATTGCCTGCTGGGAGCTTACACGGTGACGGGGGTTCTTTTGCTCACCCGCTTTATGGCGGCCTCCCCGCAAAACTGGATGCGCCTCTCGTCGCCCGATGCTCGCATACGTAGCGTGCCGGTGTTGCAATATCTTCGCGAACACACCCGTCCGGGCGATCGCCTGATTGCGATGCCGAACGGCGGCATCTTCTATTTCTATGGTCGCCCTGCCGCCACACGTTTTCCGCTGATCTGGCCGCTTTGGACGCGCTTCAACACGCCGGAGCAACTTGCCGAGGTTCGTTCCGAAATCGCACGCAACCAGCCGAAGTTCGTCGTGCTGGGTCCGTACATTATTCACAACGACGACATCACGGCTTATTTGAACGGCCCTTTGCCGTCCAGCTATCACGAGATTCCGCGAGTCTTCCATTTGCACGGTGGCCCTGTGTACCTCTTCGAGAGAGAGTCGCCTTGAAATTAGCGAAGCTGCCGCTTCCACCGTGTCACGGTGAGCACACGCATGGCGGCCTGTAGCATCCCCGGACCGAGCAGCACTCGATTCCGGACTCGGCCGTGTCAAGGCCTCCCAAGCAGTACCACACAGGCAAGTGGGGTGCGCCACGATGCAATCAAATAGAAAGTAGATTGCTAGGTTTGCACAATTGGTCCGTCCGCTTGAACCTATCAAGACGCACGCACGCTGGGGCCCCTGATTGCAAAAATCGCTTGTGTGCCCTGGCGTCGGCTGAGATGCAAAATCGGCCACCCAAAATGGAGGTGGCCGATCGCGTTTACTGGTTATGGATGAATTGATGAGAGGGGGGATGGACCATTGTAGTTACAAACCCAGATCGTCCCATCCTTACCGACAGCAAGGCCGTAGGGCGTCTTTCCGACAGTGAATTTGTTCAGCAAACTACCGGAAGGGGACATCTCGGATACGTTATTGCTGCCAGTATTTGTAGCCCAAACATTTCCCGAAGGATCGATTGTCAGAAACTGCGGCGTACTACCACCCGTAGTATAGGTGCCGAGAATCGCCCCGGTTGGCGATATTTTATCCACCCCGCCTTTCGTTTGCAGGGCTGCCCATAGGTTTCCGCTGGAGTCGAATGTAATGTCGGTGACCCAAGCTCCTAGCGGAATTTGTTTGAGAATCGACCCTGTTGGCGAAATTTGAGCAATCGCTTGCCCCGTGGTTCCAGCTGCCTCAGACACCCAAACGTCACCGGAAGTATCAACGACCACTCCCTCTGGGAGCGAAAGCGAAACGGTCTTCAGTAAACTGCCGGATGCCGAAAATTCCTCCAATTCGTTGGAGTCGTACAATCCTACCCAGAAGTTTCCCGCGGAATCAAACGCGATTTCGCGTGGCTCTTTCCCCACGGGGATTGTCTTTGCAATAACACCAGACGGCAAATACTCCGTAACTGTGCCGTCTCCCTGGTTCGAAGACCAGAGGTTACCGCTCGGATCGAAAGTCAATTGGCTTGGGAGCTTTCCACCCGATGGATAATTTCCCAACAAGGCCCCCGAACTCGAGTATTCCGAAATCAGGTTTTCTAGCCTATCGCTTACCCAGAGGTTTCCTACCGCATCAACCGCTATATCGAAGGGATGCGTGACAACCGGAGATGGCGACGGTGTCGGCGAAGAAGGCATTGGGGGCGGTGAAGATGACGGCGATGGAGAAACGCCACAAGAGTCATCGCAACTCCAATCGATTTTTAGCGTGCCACTCGCCGGCTTGCAAGTGAGGGGAACCTCGGTGATGTGGTCGTTCGAGACCTGGACATCACTTTGCGTGGCCGACTTCACAGCTTCTCCAGCAGCGTTCAACGCCACCACAGCTACGGTGTACTGGTCTTCGGGCAAGTTGAAAAACTCTGCTGTGGCATTGCCCTGCGTACAATCGGCAATCATCACCTCTTGCTGGTCTCGAAAGTCCGTGTTTTTTCCGGTAATTGTGACGACCAATTTAATGATGGGGCCTTCCGCGGCCAGCACAGTGCGTTGTTCCAACAGCGGACGGACATCCAGGGATATCGCGAGCGACGCATCGCCGTCCAGGTTCATGCTGCCGTATTTGACAATCGAGCGTGTGGGCTGGTTGCCAAGAAATGGGATTCCCTGACACCCAAGGATGGTGCAGGCGCTAAGCAGAGCGCCAATGACGATTCCAACGTGTTTTTTCAACGACGACACCCTATCTTAAAATTTGCAACTTCCTTTTTGCAACAGCCTAGTTGTTGGCTCGTCTGCTGTCAAGTTAAAGTTTGCTCGTATGGTTGTCGGCGCACGCTCAGAGAGTTCAGTTTCAGTGGACGCCCAGCCGCCACATGTTTCCAGCCGATCTGGCCGCTAGGGACGTGCATCAATATGCCTGAGCGATTGGCGGGCGTCCGTGCCGAAATCGCGCGATTTCAGCCGAAGTTCGTCGTGCTGGCCCCATACATCCTCTATCGTGGAGACACACGAGCCACATCAACGGGCCGCTACCGTCGGATGACGACGAGGTTCCGCAAGTCTTCCACTTGCATGGAGGGCCGGTCTACCTGTTCGAACGAGAATCAGCCGCGAAATAGGGTATTGCCCGGTTCTCACGGCGTTCGCCGTCACGACGACGGCTGGACGGCTGAAACGCCCTGCGTCGCCATGCGCTTGAAGAGCCACACAGGATGCCCATCCATCTCGAAGCGGCGATCGATCCGCTGATAGCCGGACGGCGCGCCTCCGGGCATCAGGCTTTCGAGATTCGTTCCATTGAAGACGTAGGGGCCGACGACCATGTATTTGGGTTTGCTTTGCGCGATCTCGTGCCACACCTCGTGAATCTCGCGAGGATCCATATACCGGTAGCCAATCGGATAGATCACAGTGTAGCGCGTGGCGGCCGGCCGGCCGTAGAAGTAGAACAGGCCACCGTTCGGAAACACGACCAATCGATCGCTCGGTTCCGTGTGGGCCCGCAGGTAGCTGAGAACCGGTAACGAGGCAATGCGTTGATCCGGTGAGGCGAGTCGGCACCATGTGGCGGGATCGGCGGCCATATAGCGGCTGAGCAGGAACAGCCCGGTGCCCGCGTAAGTCACCAGCAAGGCTGTCGGGAACCACTTCCAGGCGGCGCGGCGGCTCAGAGCGCGCCCTGCGAAGGCGCAGAGGACCAACACGGACGGCACGGCGTAGATCGCGATGCGGGGGTAGTCCGCTCGGCCGTGGACGACCAGGGCGAAATTGGCGATCGCCCACAAGATGACGAGCGCCCACCGCGCGCTCGTGTCGGACCAGGCCCGGCGGATGAGCGATCGGGCGAACCAGCTGAGCCCGGCGATCGCGGCGACGGGCGCCAGCAAGTAGGTGCCGCTCAGGTGAAAGGCCCGGCCGAGCCAAAGCGGGCTTCTGGCGATGGGCCGAATTTCGCCCCACCAATCCGAGCCGTAGCGCACGTCATTGAAGCCACCCGCCTGTTTGTAGTGGTGGAGCGGCCAGAGCCACACGAGCTTCAGGGTGGTCACGAGGGCGCCCTGGGTGGCGAAGTACAGTGTCGCGAGCCCCCATGGGAGCGCACAGCCCAACGTGAGCGCGCCGAGGTCCTTCAGCGCCGCAGCGCGATCCTTCCGCCGCAGTACGGCATCCAACACGCTCGTCCCCACCAGCACCGCCACGAGCGCGGGGCCATCCGTTTGCATATCCAGGGTCACGAGGCCCGCCAGAAGGCCGGAGAGCCCCCACCAGCGGCGTGGACCGTCCAGCGCGCGCATGGCGGCCTGAAGTGCCCCCAGAGCGAGCGGCAGCGCGATCCAGTGGTGGCTGTAGCCCGGCCAGGCCCGGTAGAGCGCGCCGAGCAGGATGACGCCGGGCAGCGCGGCGAGCCAGGGCGGCACCTCCAAGCGTCGCGCCAGGTCGTAGAGTTGCCAGGTGCTCAACAGCAGCCCTGCGGATTGGACCAATCGAGCCGCGAGCACACTCGGGCCCGCGAGTGCAAAAGTCGCCTCGGCGATCCAAAACGAGAACGGGGCGATGAACTCGAAAAAGTCGCGGTAAATCAGCTGCCCGTGCAGCATGCGGAGCGCATCGTTGAGGTTGTCGAATTCGTCGCCGTGAAAGCCGCTGGTGAGTAGATAGGGGATCAGCAGCAGCACGGCCACGCCCAGAAGGACGACCAGGCTCGGCAGGTGGCGTTCGTAGCGGGTGGGAGCAGGCATCGCGGAAGATCATGCCCGTCGATCGTGCAGGATAAACCCCGAGGCCAGGACATGGCCGGAAAACGCCTTGCAAGGGTACAAAGCCGCTACGATTCCAAAGGCGAGCGAGAACATCGACCTGATGGGCGCTTCCGGCCGCTGCCCCCGCTCAAACCAATCTCGTTCGGGCGACGCGCACGTTGCGAAGATGGACTAAACGCGCGGGCTGGCGATTCCGACGGTGACGGCTCGTCGTGATGGGGAAAGAATTAACCATAGGCACGCGCTGTTCAAGAAAGCATCCAGTCGAACCCGATGCCCACCGTTCCGGATTCTCGATTTCTCGTCCGAGTTTTGACCGTCTTCGCCATTCTGTTCGCGCTGGCCAGCTCGGTCGTCTACTGCGTTCAACAGCCGATCGGCCTCGATGAAGGTTACAACCTCAGCGTCGTGGTTTCTCTCGTCAAGGAGGGCCGTTACGCGACCGAGCGTCTCAGCGACGTGCGTGACTTCAATTCCGATATCACGACAGGTCCGGTCGTCCTGTTGCCCAGCGCCGGGCTCGCCAAGCTCTTCGGCCTCAACCGCATCGCAGTCAGGATCGTTCCTCTCCTCTTTTATTGGGCGATGCTCGCGCTCATCTCCTGGTTGATATGGAGCGCCTTCGGCGAAGCGGCAGCCTGCCTGACACTTGTTCTATTGGCGGGCACCTACTATGTGGTGGGTATTGGGACTCAGGTGATGGGGGAGGCCGGAGGCCTCGCATTCGTGCTGGCCGGCATTTGGGCCGCGGCCAAAGGCGCAGAGGATGGCCGACGTCGCTGGTGGGGCATCGTTGCTGTTACCTACTTGCTGGCCGTACTCTGCAAGTTCCAGTACCTGTTGGCCTTGGCTCCCCCATGTGCCTTGTCTCTGGCGATGCTGTTTGGTCGCCGACGCAACGCCCTCATGCCCGCGATCGCGGCAGCAACGGGGCTCTTCGGCGGCATCGCCCTATGGATCACTGCGCAAGTTTTGGCGCTGGGGTGGCATTCGGCCCTCGCGCGCGTGATGGAGATGCGCAAGTTCTCGACCACGGTTGCACCGCTTGCCCATGGCAGTAACCTGCCGCTCCTCGGCACGTTGTTTCCCCTTGCGTTCTTTCCACTGGTCGGACTTTGGGCGCTTTGGAGTCTCCGTAATCGGTGGCGTGAGCCGCTCGTGCTTCAAATGATGGCCTTTGCGGCCGGTTGGTTTTTTTGGTTCTTGGTGCTCGACCACCAGCCGTACGCCCGGCACGCCTATCCCGGGATGATCGTTTTTATCGGTCTGTTCGGCGCACTCTGCACGGCGGCCTGGCGGTGGGTATCGGGCATTTCAGGCGCGAAAACAAGACTCGGGGGATGTGCGCTTGTCTTGCTGTTAGTGCTGGCCACGATCGGCACGCGATATCATCGCCTGGTCGTCGATTCTGGCTTGGAGGACGGTTCCGACAGTACTTTTGCGGCGTACATACGCCAGGAGTTGCCTCAGGATGCCTGCCTCTTTGGTTGGGGGCCACTGGTGCCGTGGGGGGTTGGTTTCATGACCGGTCGACGTGTGGACAGCTTTCCACCGTACGCCCACCTGGCGGTTTCCGCGCCGCGCTACCTGGTGGTGGCATTGGAGGAAGACATGTGGTTCAGGCCCTTCCTCGAGGCACGGACGCGACCCGTCTTTTCAGTCGGCCACTATCATCTGTACCGTTTTCTGCCCGACCCGTTGAACCGGCCTAATTCGTTCAATCAGCCCAGGGAGTGCGAGGGCACCATTTCGGCGATCGATGTGCCGAAGATCCTTCATTCGCGCGGCCATGCCACGCTTCGGGTACACCTTCAGAACACCGGCGCTGCGACCTGGCTTGGCACGACGGTTGATGGCCAGGGCGAGGTGCGCCTGTCCTATCGTTGGGTTCAAGGGAAAACCGAGTTCCCTCAGGCTGAAGAGGCCCTTCGTCTGCCACGTGACGTCCCGCCGAGCACGGCCTGCGAAATCGACGAATCGGTCGTCACCCCCGAGCGTTCCGGAGTATACCGCCTCGTCGTCGAACTCGGCGTCTGGAGAAAGCCTGCTTTCGCGCAGGCGGCAAGAGACGCAGTCCAGATCGGCGCCCAAGAATCGAGCGGCACGAGCCTCTGAGTCAGTTATGGCACGAACGCGGTGTTCTCGGATGACGTGGCGGGTACGATCGCGTGCCTTTCGGTCAGCATGAGCTCACTCGCTTGCATGCCGAGGGCAAGGGCGTAATTCATGCCACGATCCTCAGGATAGATGTGGCTCATATTGGCGAGAAAGAGGCCTGGCGCGCTCGTCGCCATTGGAGGCATCTCATCGCGGTAGCCGCAGGGAATCACCGGCTGTGCGAACGCGTCGCGGAAGACCCACGCTTCTTTAACCCAGCGGCGATCGAACGTCGGATTGATGCGCGGCAACGCCGCGACGAATTGCTCCAGCACGTCGTCGTTGGAAGCGTGAAAAAGTGGCGCGTCCGGCTCGATGTACCGCGACAAGTAAACAATATGCGCACCGCCGTATCGCTCGGGTGGAATGAGGTTGGTGTGCTCGATAACGCCCCCGAACGGGAACCCTTCCGCGTTGACGTTGAGCCAGTAATAGTGAGAAAGCGGCCGATCGAGCTGGAGCACGGCTACGATCGCCCCCTGGAACCTGAGATTGGCGAGCCGGCGTTGCTCGTCGGCAGATAGAAACGGTTCGGCGAGGTGTTGAGCGACTCGGGGGGGGGATGTCACGAGCACTTGGTCGAAGTCCGGATAGGCCTGCTCCTCGCAGAAGATGGTCCAATGCCCTCGATTCTGTGCTAATTGCGTGACGCGCGCTCCGAGGCGGATCTCGACGCCGCTATCCCGGCAGGATTGCGCAAGCGCTTCGTGGAAGGTCTGGAATCCGTCTCGCACATAGCCGAGACGTTCTTGTTCTCGACGTCCGTCGCGAGAGTCGCCACGCAAGGCGATCTTCTTCCACATCCAGACGGCTGAGATGTCCTTGGCGTGGTGGCCGAACTTGCCTGCCAGCAGCGGTCGCCAGATGGTCTGATAGCCGGCCTGGCCAAAAACTTCGATCAACCAGGATGCCGCCGTGCGGTGTTCGAGTTCCCGGTAGTCTTTGATGGCCCGCGCCCGAAAGACGCCCCACCCGAAGCGCAAGCGGGAAAGCGGATCCAAATCGGGAAACCGAAGCAGATCCAATGGGGTCGTGAATGGGTGGAGTCGATCGCGCCGGCCGACGACCCCCATGCGACTGGGCCACCATTCGAGCTGATCGGCCAGCCCGAGAGAATCAACGTACGCCTGGAACGTCCTGTCGTGCGTGAAGATGTGATGGTAATATCGCTCGAGCGATTGCCCGCCAATTTCGAAGCCTCGCGCCAATCCGCCAACGGCGTCCGCGCGCTCGAAAAGCACGACCCGGCGACCGCGAGCGGCGAGTTGATGGGCCGCAGAAAGACCGGCCAGGCCGGCACCGATGACGGCTGTACGCAAGCAATGTCCTCGCTGATTCGGGCGCAATCGCCTCAGCCGCTGTATCACCGAATCAGGCGTGTCGCGGCGGGGAATGATCATGCATCGGCACAACGCGGCTTCAACATGAGTCGGCCTCGCGGCTGAAGTCGGACAAGCTTCGGACCGTCGACGGCGATATCTTCTCTAGAGTAGTTGAAAAGAGGATGCCATGAACCTTTGGTCGCTGCCGCTGGCGTTCAATACATTGATTCAGCGTCTGGAGCACAAGGTTTCAACGTCTCCTTCGCCATCGGCGAGCACGGCGCCGACTCTCGGAAAAGACACGCTGACGCGACAGGCCCCCGCGGCTCAACCGGCTGCCCAAATTGCGCTGAACTCGGTCCACGGCCAGTACATCAAGGATCCCTCCTTCGCGAACAGCGGCAATCCCATCGGCGACAGCCGCTACATCGTCTTCGGCAACCTGACGCACTTCTTTCTGAAGGGCTTCGACGTCGCCAAGGCCACCGACGGCAAGCCCGGACTGGCCTTCAAGTCCGGCGAGATTCCCATCAATGTCCAGGGTCTGCCCGCCAGCGAGAACGGCCTGTGGGCGCCGCAGGTCGTGGTGAACGGCGACAAGGTTCAACTCTTCTACACCGCGGGCACGATGGGGCCCAACGGCATCGACTGGCCGAGCTTTCGGCTGCACATGGCCGAGATGCCGCTCAGCCAGTTCGAGGCCGAGGCGAAAAGCGGCAAGGGCGTCAACTTCCAGGACAAGGGCACCCTCTTTGATGACCAGACGACTTTCGGCGGCACCGATCGCAACTTCGCCATGATCGATCCCTGCTACTACGTGAACCCGCAGGGGCAGGCCTATATGATGTACACGGTGGTGCAGCCCGCCGCGCCCGGGCGGCCGTGGCAGGAGTTCGTGCGCGCGCGCCAGGTGAATCCCGCCAACCCGATGCAGGCAATCGGGCCGGACACGCCCGTGATTGACGGCTGGTCCAACAGCGAGCACCAGGGCGTCGCCGAGGCGCCGGATCTCGTGACCCTCAACGGAAAACCCACGCTATTCGTCTCGAGCCGCGCCGGCGACACGAATCAGCGCGTGCTCGCCGCGCCGATCAGCTCCCAGCCGGGCCGCGTGCCGGACAGCGCGCTCAAGCCGGTGCTCGAGCCGGGCGGCACGCCCTGGTCCTCGAATGCCGTGGGCTCCACCAGCGCGATGGAAGCGAACGGCCAGGTCTTTCTGCTCTATCAGGGCATGGATGCGAACCATCAATTCTCGCTCGGATTCAAGCGGATCGACGCGCCCTGAAATCCGCGCGGGCGTGGAATCTGGAGCAGACGTGCAGACCTCGCGGAAGCCCTTCGGATGCGGTAAAATGGGCCGATCCTGGAAGGAGTGCCCTTGACTCGAACCTCACCGCTCACGGCGATCGCCCTCCGCGGCTACCCGCTGAACGAAGCCGACCGCATTCTCGTCCTCATGACGCGCGAAGAAGGCCTCAAACGCGTTCTCGCGAAGGGCCTGCGCAAGCCGAAGAATCGCATCGGCGGACGCCTGGAGCCGCTGCGCGAGAACGAGTTGCTGCTCGCCAAGGGCCGCAACCTCGACATCGTCACGCAGGTGGACTCGCTACGCGCCTGGCCCGACGTGCAGCGCGACTTCGATTGCCTCGCCGCGGCCATGGGCGCGGCCGAGCTGCTCATCGCCTTCGTCGAGGAGGGCGATCCGCATCCCGAGGTCTACGACCTCTTCGTGGACCTGTTGGCCGCGTTGCGCCCCGGCGTGCCGGCCGAGACGTTGCTCGCGGCGTTCGAGCTGCAATTGCTGGACCTCGTCGGCTATCGCCCCGATCTGGCCGCTTGCATGGCGTGCGATCGCCCGCTCGAAGCCGAGGACGTCCACGGCCTCAACGTCGAGGGCGGCGGCGCGGTCTGCGTCCACTGCGAAGGCCTCATGAGCGGTCGCGTGCGGCGCCTTTCGGCCGGCGCCTGGCAGATGCTGACGCGTCTGCAGGAAACCCCGCTCGCCGAGTGCGCCACGCTGACGGGGGAACCCCGATTGCTCGCCAACTGCCGACACGTGCTCAAGGATTACCTGAGCCTGCGCGCCGAGCGCGAGCTCAAGGCGCAGGGCATGTTCGACTGGTCCGTGCCGGGCTAGCTCGGCTCGAACGCCGCCACGGATCGATGCTATACTGCCGCCATGTCGCATAAAACCCCCGCCGCGGCCCTCCCCAAGCGGGGCTTCGGCCCGGTGCTCGCCAATCGATCGTTCCTGGTGATGTGGCTGGGCCAGGTCTTTTCGCAGACAGCGGACAAGCTCGTCTTCATCCTGCTCGTCTCGATCGTCGGGGCGTTGTCGACCTCGCCGGTGCTCATGAGCACGGCCCTCGCGCTGCAGGCCTCGCCCTCGGTGCTGTTGGGTGCGGTGGCCGGCGTGCTCGTGGACCGCTGGGACAAGCGCACGGCGATGATCATCACCAATTTGCTGCGCGCCCTGCTGGCGGTCGCGCTCGGGTTGTGGGGCCACCTGAACCTCGCGCTCGCGATCGCGCTGGCCTTCTTGATCTCGTGCTGCGCGCAGCCTTTCATCCCTGCCGAGGCCGCGGCCATGCCCCTGGTGGTCGAGCGCGACAACCTGCTCGCGGCCAATTCACTGTTCGCCACCACGATGATCGGCTCGATCATCGTGGCCTTCACCCTGGGCGAGCCGCTGATTCAGCTCGCCGGTCTCAAGGACGCCAGCTTGCTCACGGGCATCGGCTTCGCGATCTCGGTCGTGTTTCTGTACTTCATGCGCTACACCCAGCCGGACACGCGCGCCGGTGAGCACGAGGCCTTTCTGGACCAGCTCAAAGACGGCTTCGGCTACATTCGGGAGACGCCGCCGATTCGCCAGACGCTCTGGCAGCAGGTGGCGCTCTTCGCCATGTTCGCCGCGATGAGCGTGGTCGCGATTCTGTTCGCGAAAAACGAGCTGCACACGAACTTCAGCTGGTTCCTCGCGACGGCCGGAATCGGTATGGGGTTGGGCTCCTGGGTGCTCGGCCACTTCGGGCATCACTGGAACAAGAACCACGTGATCGTGACGGGCTTCGTGGGCAACGGCTTGGTGCTCGGCGTGTTGGCGTTTCTGGGCGCCCAGTACGTCTTGCCGGCTTTCGGCGTGTCGTTGCTGCTGGGCCTCGCGAGCTCGCTCGTGGCCGTGCCGTTGCAGACGCGGCTGCAGGAGCTGGTGCCCGAGGCGAAGCGCGGCAAGGTTTTCGGCGCGCAGAACATGGTGCTCAACATCGCGACCACGCTGCCGATCGCCGCGGTGGGCTTCGTGGTCGCCGCGATTGGCTTGCGTCCGGTGCTCGGTGTGACGAGCGCTCTGATGTTGGTGGCGGGGGCGCTGACGTGGTATGTCTTCCGCAAAAACCCGCCGCCCGGCCCAATCCTTGGCACCGGAGGTATTTCACAGGCGGCCGTGCCGAAGGAGCCGGGCGCCTCGGTTTGAGCGCCTCTCGTCCCGACGGGTATATACGCCTGTATGGAAGCGCCTGTCGCCAATCGGATGCCCGCGGCGATCGCCCGCAGAGCCTGGCCGATCGTGCGCTGGCCGCTGGTGGCGTTGCTCGTCGGCGCGATGTGGCATGCCGCCGAGGGGCAATGGCGCACCGTCAGCGTTCACGACCTGCACCTGGACTGGCGCTGGGGCGCGCTGTCGCTGCTGGGGCTCGTGGGCACGCTCGCCTGGACCTGCGCCTTGTGGCGTCGCTGGCTCGTTGGGTTGGGAGCGCCGCTGCCGTACGCTCGGGCCTTCAGCATCCTCTTTCAGGCGAACGTCGCCAAGTATCTGCCCGGCGCCGGCTGGCACTTCGTCGGGCGCGTGGGGTTGAGTCATCAGGCTGGAATCTCGCCGGCGAAAGCCACGCTCTCGATCGTCATGGAGACCGCCTGCCACCTTGCCGCCGGGGCGCTGCTCAGCCTTCTGGCGCTGCCGCTGCTGCCGGGTGTTCGGCCCGAGGTATGGCCGTTCGCGGCGGCGGCGATTGCCGTGCCTCTTGCGATGCACCCGCGCGTGCTGGATCGCGCTTTCGGTCTGTTGGGCTGGTTGACGCGCCGAACGATTCCGCCCGTGCCATTCTCGTACCGCTTCGTGCTCGGCATGCTCGCGGGCTACCTGGCCTACTGGATCGCGCTCGGCGCGTGTTTCGCCATGTTCGCGCAGTCCCTGTCGAGCGCGCCCGTGACGCTCGCGCAATCGGCGTTGCTCACCGGTGCGCTCGCGATCGCCTGGGTGGCGGGGGCCGTCACGCTCGTGGCACCGGCGGGGCTCGGCGTGCGCGAGGCCGCGCTGGTGGTGCTCGTGGGCGCGGCGTTTCCCGCGGGCTGGGCGATCGTCTTCGCCCTGGCGAGCCGGTTGTGGTTCCTCGCGAGCGAGGCGATCGCCTTCGCGATCGCCTGCGTGGCGTGGCGGCGCGCATGAGCGTGACACAGACCTCAGGGGGGCCGCGCGACCATGTGGCGGGCCTGGAGTCGATTCGTTTCGTATGCGCGCTCTGGG
>DATNPP010000576.1:0-2287 GCA_036703175.1 Oscillatoriaceae cyanobacterium | reverse complement strand
ACCCTTACGCATCGTCTCGGTCGGCCCCGATCTCACGGAGATGCTCTACGCCCTCGGCCTGGGGAATTGCATCGTCGGCGTGGATTCTTACTCGGACTATCCGCCTGCCGCGCGTCAAAAGCCCCACGTCGGCGGCGCGGTCGACCTCTCCGACGAGGCCGTGATCGCCGCCCGGCCGAGCTTGATCGTGAGCGTCGAGGGCGATCGCGCGCACCTCGACCGCCTCGGGCGCCTCACCGGCGCGCGCGTGGCCGTGCTCGAAACGCATCATGTGCGCGACATCTGGGCCAATCTCAAAGAACTGGGCGCGCTGACGGGCGCGCACGCCCGCGCCGAGACCCTCACGCACACGCTCGAGACGCAGCTGGCCGCTCACACCGCTCATGGTACGCGCCATCCGAGCGTGTTCTACATGGTCTGGGACAAGCCGCTGATGACGGCCGGTGGCGACAGCTACCTCGACGATCTGATCGCGCTCGCCGGCGGCCGCAACATTGCCCATGGCGCCAAGGGCGCCTATCCGCCGTACAGCTGGGAAGCGGTCTTGGCCGCCGATCCCGACGTGATTCTGGGGCCGAGAACGCTCGCGGCCTCGCTCGATGCGCTCAAGCAGCGCTACCCGTTCCTGCGCGCCGTGCGCAGCGGGCACGTGCGCACGCTGCCCGACGATTTGATCTCGCGGCCGGGCCCGCGCGTCGTGCAAGCCCTGGAGGCGGTCGAAGCCGCTTTGCGCTGAGGCTCCGCGACCCGGCCCAGAAGCGTTGTCGGAATCGCCCGATGATCATTCGCGTCGCAAACGTTAGACATGGGGGAGACTTCGCAGAAGGAGACCACCATGTCGCGTTTACGAATGGGCGCCGTGACCGCCGGGGCGATGGGCTTGCTGCTGCTCGGCTGCGGCGGCACGGGGGCGCCGAGTCCCGGAGCCGCGACGGGGGGCGGCGGGGGGCCCGCCGGCATACCCTCGGTCGCCTTTTCCGCGCCCAACGGCGCGCAGGTCGCCTACATCTTCGGCCCCGGCGGCCAAGACGAGGCCGGCGATGCGCTGCCCGCGTTCAACGTCGCCGTCGCCGACGACGGCTCGGTCGCCATTGCCCAGGGCGGCACGAGCTCGACCACCTCGGTGCCGAAGCTCGTCGTCGCTCCGCTGTTCACCGATCTGCATGCCGCGGGCGACTTGACCAAGCTCAACGCGAGCGGCACTTGCGATTACAGCGTCTTTCCGGACATCTACGTGAAGGCCGCGAACGGCCCGAGCTCGCCGGACCTCAAGTGCCCTTCCGATGTGATGAGCCAGAAGATCATGAGCGACGCGATCGCGATCGCGGACTACCTCAACCTCTTCGCGCCGCGCGCCGCGGGCACGGCGGTCGGCGCAAAGATGTAGCGCTTTCGCCGAGGAGGTCGCCATGTCCACCTTCAACGCCCAGGGACGCTTCGCGATACAGGCGACGTCGCGCTTTCGCGATCCCGTGAACGGCTTTCTGCACCTGTTCGCCTTGATCGCCGCGATCGCGGCGATCGCCTGGCTGCTTTTTGAATGCCGCGCGGAGGTCGTGCGCTTCGCGAGCGTCCTGGTCTACGGCCTCGGCATGATCGGCTGCTTCGCCGCGAGCACCTGCCACCACCTCATACGCGGCAGCCGGCGGCTCGAATTGCGCCTGTTGCGGCTGGATCATGCAGCGATTTACCCCTTCATCGCGGGCACCTACACGCCGATTTGCCTGTGTCTCTTGCCCGCCACGGGCGGCTTGACCTTGCTCGCGGCGGTCTGGGCGCTCGCGCTGGTCGGCGTGGTGTACAAGCTGGGCTTCGCCCGCGATCAATCCGATGTGAACGATCCGCCGCCGCTTCTCGACACGCTGCTCTACATCGCGATGGGCTGGCTGGTGCTGTTTCAGGCCTCGCCGCTGTTGGCTCAGGCGTTGCCGGGCAGCCTCGCCTTCGCGCTCGTCGGCGGGCTCGCCTATTCGTTGGGCGGCGTGATTCTCTCGCAGCGCTGGTTCGACCTCTGGCCCGGCCGCTTCGGCCACCACGAGATCTGGCATCTTTGCGTGATCCTGGGCTCGGCCGGGCTCTTCGCTTTCATCGCGGCGAATCTGACCTAAGGTTGCCAGCTTCCGGCCAGGCGCGCCCAGCTATGCCGCCCGCTCGGTCCCTGGGGCTCGTTCGGCACGCGCAGCGCGCGCAACGAGGCGACCGAATAGATGTCGACGCCCGCGGCGTCCCAGGCGTCGATCTGCAACCAGACGTCCTGCGCCTGTAAGGTCAGATTCGCCGGAAGCGT
>DATNPP010000558.1:0-3821 GCA_036703175.1 Oscillatoriaceae cyanobacterium | reverse complement strand
TCCAGAGGTCGAAGCGCTGGCGCCGAATCTGCGCGACGAGGCCCGCGAGCGAGGCCAGAAAGGCCGCGGGGCCCCGGCCGAGGTCGAGCGTCAGCGTGGCGTCCACGCCGTCGAGCAATCGAATCACGTCGCGATTGGCGGCCTGCGTGACGAAGGTGAGGCGCGCGTGGGGGTAACGCGCACGCAACTCGGCGATCGCCGGCGTCATCAAGACGATCGAGCCCATACCCCAGAACTTCACCAGCGCGATTTCGCGCACGCGCTCCGGCGCAGGCCAATCGGCGCCGCGCGCGGGTGCGACGAGGCTCAACATGGAGCAGAGCGCCCGGCCCAACCGGGTGTCGACTGCTTTCATGGTCGCGATGCGCAAGGATCCTCCGTGGACCGCCGTGCGGCCCATTCAAAGCTTACCCCTGCTTTAGCTTCGACACACCGACCACGGGACTTGAAGCGGCTAAGCCACCAGCTCGGCCGCGGCGCACAGCGCGCGCTTCGCCTCGGGCGTGAACGTGCCCGCGAGCAAGAGAATCTTGGGCAACGGCCGGGTGAGACGCCGGCCTTCGAGCGCCTTGCGCAGGCGCTCGATCGCCTCGGGCGCGCGAAGCGCTCCGGCCGCGACCACGAGCACCCACGGGGCGGCGGCCTCGAAGCTGTCGACAAAAGTCGCGAGCACCGGCTGCCAATTTTCGGGTTTTTCCCACTCCGGAAAGAGCACGATCTTCTTGAGCCGCGCGAAATGGTCAATACGGTGCGCCTCGCCCCAATCGGCCGGCGCCCCGCCGATGTGCAGCTGAATGAACGCGTTCGCGTCGAAACCCGCCGACTCGAAGCGTTGCAACGCGCCCGGCGCGACGGCGCGAGCGGTACGCGCACGCTTGCGCGCCCGGATCGCCTCGCGCTCGGCGAGCAGCCGGGGCCACTGCGCCTCGAAAGCGGCCGCCATCGCGTCGACCGTAATTCGTTGCGTGCAGGCCGTGCGACCGGTCAGCTTGTCCGCCGCGACGCATTCCGGCAGCGCGCGCTCCGTCCAGTGACAGTGGCGGCACGGCAGCTCGGACTCGAGGGCGACCGACAAGTCGTCGTAGGCATAGGCCCAGAAGGGATGGGACGCGCCCCAGGGCGAGAGGATCGGCGTCCCGACGCCGCCCGCGAGATGGGTGAGCCCGCCGTGATTGCCGATGAACAGATCCGCCTGCCAGAGAATCGCCATGCTCTCGCGCAGCGTGGTGCGACCGACCCGGTCCTCTCCGATGCCCAGATGACCGGCCGTCACGCCGCTGCCCAGCTCGACCAGGCGCGCGCCGCTGTGCTCGGCGATCCGCGCCATCAACTCGGCGAAGCGCTCCTCGCCCCAGCGGCGGTACTGCTCGACGCTGTCCGCGCTGTACGCGATCAGGGGCGCTTCGCCCCACCCGCGCAGTTCGAAATTCTCCAGCTCCTCGGGCAACACGAACAACTCCGGCGGTCGGCCCAAAGGCTCCACGCCGGCGCGGCGCGCCAAATGGTCGAAGATCGTGCGACGGGCCGCGAGGCTTTCCGGCAAGCCCGCGTAGGAGGCGATCGCCGAGCCCGGCCGAATCACGCGATCGAAATCCCGATCCGGGCTGGTCTCATCGAACGCGTCGACGTGCGGATTCCCCCACGCGAGACCACGGCTGCCGCGCGAGGCGATCGCGGCTCGCGGATGCGCCGCACGCAACGCCGCGTAGAAATTGGTCTCGCAGACGATGTCCCCGAGGCCTTTCTGGCCGCCGTGGTCGACCAGCAATCGCACTAAGTCGTCCCGACCGGCACCGTCACGGCCTCGCCGTTCGCCTGCAAAAAGCGCTCGAAGCTCGCGAGGGCGCGCGCGGCCATCTGCAAGCGGCGCTCCTTCTTGTCCTTGATGAGCGTCTCCAGAGGCGGCAAAATGCCCCAGTTGGCGTTCATGGGCTGGAAGTGCTTCTCGGACGCCTCGGCGATGTAGTGCGAGAGCGCGCCGAGCATCGTATCGCGCGGCAGCTCGAGCGGCGCTTGGCCCTTGAGCAAGCGCGCCAGGTTCATGCCGGCGAGCGCGCCCATCGCGGCCGAGTCGCTGTAGCCCTCCACGCCGATCATCTGGCCGGCGAGCAGCAAATTGGGCCGGCCCTTCCATTGCAGCGTCGGATGCAGCAGATGCGGGCTGTTCAGGTAGGTGTTGCGGTGCATCACGCCCAGGCGCACGAACTCGGCGTTCTCCAGGCCCGGAATCAAGCGGAAGATGCGCGTCTGCTCGCCCCATTTGAGCTGGGTCTGAAAGCCGACCATGTTGTAGAGCGTCGCCACGGCGTTGTCCTGCCTCAGCTGCACGACCGCCCAGGGGCGGCGGCCCGTGCGCGGATCGATGAGCCCGATCGGCTTCATGGGGCCGAAGCGCAGCGTGTCGATGCCGCGCCGCGCAATCACCTCGACCGGCAGACAGCTCTCGAAGAAGACCGCGTCTTCCTTGTTGTGCAGCGTGGCGTTCTCACCGGCGACCAGCGCCTCCCAAAAGGCCTCGTACTCGGCCTTGTTCATGGGGCAGTTGTAGTAATCGCCGCTCTCGCCGTCGGGGCGCGGCTCGGGCGCCTGGCCCTTTTTCGCGAGGCCCTGGCGGCCGGCGCGGAAGACCTTGGTCAGATCGAGCGATTCGTGCGTGAGGATCGGCGCGGCGGCGTCGAAAAAGAACAGGTAGTCGCGGCCTGCCATCGACTGGAGATGGGCCGAAAGCGCATCCGAAGTCAGCGGGCCGGTCGCGACGATCGTGGGCGTGTCGTCGATCGCCGTGATCTCCTCGCGATGCACGGTGATCAACGGATGCGCGCTCACGCGCTCGGTCACCGCGCGCGCGAAGCCCTCGCGATCGACGGCGAGCGCGCCGCCCGCGGGCACGGCATGCGCGTCCGCGGCCTCGATGATCACCGAGCCCAGGCGGCGCATCTCGTCTTTCAGCAGCCCGGACGCGCCGGTCAGCTCGCGCGAGCCGAGCGAGTTCGAGCAGACCAGCTCGGCGAAATCCGCCGTGTGGTGGACCTTGGTGGGCCGGACGCCCCGCATCTCGTAGAGATCGACGGCGATGCCACGCCTGGCGAGTTGCCAGGCGGCCTCACTGCCGGCGAGGCCGGCGCCGATGACGCGTGCACGATTTTCGGACATTCTTTACTCCCAATAGCGGCATGATACCAAATTCGGACGGCGATCGCCGCCGCGGCCGACCGCCCGAGCTGGGTATAACGGCCACGTGAGCGATGCGACCATCACCGCCCGCGCCCAAAAAGGGGTTCTCTCCTTGTTGGGGCGACAAGCCATCACCTTCCCCATCAATTTGCTGGTGGGCGTCCTGCTCGCACGCCTGCTTTCGCCGGCGGACTTCGGCACCTATGCCACCGTGAGCCTGCTCGTGATGGGCACGGGCGTGTTGCTCGACGTGGGCCTCGGCGCGATCGTGGTCCAGCAGCCCGAAGAGCCGACGCAAGCGCTGCTGCGCAGCGTGTTCACGGTCCAGATGCTGATCTTCGGCCTCGCGGCCACGGCGATCGCCCTGATCGCGCGTCCGGCCGCCGTCTGGTTTCACCTCACGGCCGACGGCCCTTCGCTGTTGCGCGCCATGGCCTTGAGCATGGTGATCGCGGTGTTCGGCAGCAACTCGCACCTGTTGCTCGAGCGCCGCATGCAATTCACGGTCTTCGCGCGCCTCGACGTCGTGAACACGCTCGTCGAGCGCGTGGGTGCGCTGGTGCTGGCGTATCTGGGCTTCGGCACCTGGAGCTTCGTGATCGGCGCGCTCGCGGCCGTTTGCCTGCGCGTCGTGCTGCTCTTCGCCG
>DATNPP010000526.1:0-3019 GCA_036703175.1 Oscillatoriaceae cyanobacterium | reverse complement strand
CATCACGCATCGCGCCTTCGTCGTGAACATGGCGGCGATCGCCGCGCAATGCGGCCTCGAGGCCAGCGAGGTGATCTGCTCGTGGTTGCCGCACGCGCACATCGCCGGCTTGTACACGCGACTGCTGGCGCTCTCGCTGGGCGCCCGCGCGGTGGCGTTTCCCGCCACGGCCTTCGCGGCGCGGCCGACCCTCTGGCTCGAGGTCATGAGCCGCCACCGCTGCAGCGTCACGGCCGCACCGGACTTCGCCTACGCCCTGTCCGCGCAACTCTTTTCGGACGAGGCGGCCCGCGCGCTGGATCTCTCGGCCTGGAAAATGGCCGTCAGCGGCGGCGAGATGGTGCGCCAGGCCACGCTCGATCGCTTCGTCGCGAAGTTCGCCGCCGCCGGCTTCCGTCGCGAAGCCCTGCATCCATACTACGGCCTCACGGAAACGCTCTGTACCTCCATTCCGCAGCGCACCGGACCGGCCGGCCTGGTCGCAAGCCGCACCGGCATTCTTCACGGGCGTTTGCGCGCGCCGGAGAACCCGGACGACGCCCTGACGCTCGTGGGCAACGGCCAGCCGCTCGGCGACGACACCGAGGTGCTGGCGGTCAATCCCGAGACGGCACGCCCGGTCGAGCCGGGGCTGATCGGCGAGCTCTGGACGCGCGGCCATGCGGTCACCCGGGCGTACTTCGGCGACGCGGCGCGCACGCGCGAGGCCTGCGAGGCCACCCTCGCCGACGGCAGCGGGCCCTGGTTCCGCACGGGCGACCTGGGGCTGCTGCACGAGGGCCAGGTGTTCGTGACCGGACGCCTCAAGGAGCTGATCATCGTGCGCGGCAAGAATCACTATCCGCTCGACGTCGAAGCCACCGTCATGGGCGCCGCCGCCGGCCTCGGCGTGCGCGATTGCGCCGCGTTCGCCGTGAATCAGGACGACGGCGAGGCCCTCGGGCTGGCCGTCGAGCTCTCCGAGCCCGCGCAGACGGTCGAGCTCGTGCGGCGCGTGCGCCGCGCCGTCGCCACGCGCCACGGCTTGATGATTCATCGCTTCTACGTGCATGCGCCCGGCAGCCTGCCGCGCACGATCACGGCGAAGATCTCGCGGGCGAGCTGCCGGCAGCTTGCCCTGGGCGGCCAGTGGGACGCCCAGCTGGTCGAATCGACCCGCCGCGGAACCGAGCCCTCGGCCGACGCTGCCGACGCCGAGCTGCGCCGGCTACGCGGTCACGCGTTGCGCGCGGGCTTGCTCACGCGCCTCGTCGCGTTGCTGCGCGCCAGCGCGCCCGACGAATTCGGCGCCGAGCAAATCGATCGCCCGATCGCCGAACTGGGGCTCGGCTCGATCGAGCTCGCGGCGCTGGCGGCGGCCCTGCGCAAGGCGACCGGCGTCGAGCCGCCTTTCGCGGCTTTTTTCGACGGCAGCACGCTGCGCGAGGTCGCCGATCGCCTCGCGCGGGCGATCGAGGGCGAGGGCCCCGCGCGCGGGCACCCCTGGCGGGACACCATTCGCCGATTGGCTCAGGAGCTGCCGAATGCCGCGCCGCCCCTGCGCACGCGCGGTGGGCGCATTCTGCTCACGGGGGCGACGGGATTCCTCGGCGCCTGGATTCTGGCGTCGCTGCTGCAAGACGGCACGCGCGAGGTCGAGTGCCTGGTGCGCGCGGCCGATGCCGCCACGGCGCTCGAGCGCGTGGTGAAAGCCCTCGAAGCCGGCCCGGGCTGGAACGAGGCCTGGCGTGAGCGCCTCTTCGCCCTGAACGGCGACGTGGCCGCGCCGCGGCTGGGCCTGGACCAGGCGACCTGGCAAACGCTCGCCGAGCGCACGGCGCTGGTGCTGCACAACGCGGCGAACGTGAACTTCGTCGCCCCGTACAGCGCCCTGCAACCGGTGAACGTCGCGCCGGTGCACGCCCTCGTCGCGCTCGCGCTTGAAAGCGGCGAGACGCGTCCGCTGCACTTCGTCTCGACCACCGCGGTCTTCAACGCCTCGAACCGCCGCGAGCAGCGGCGCATGCTCGAAACCGACCGGCTCGAAAGGCCGGATCACCTCTACTCGGGCTACGCCCAGACCAAGTGGGTGGCCGAAACGGCCTTGCGGGCCGCGAACATCGGCGGCGTGCCGCTCGTGATGCACCGTCCGGGCTTGATCATCGGCGCGTCGACGACGGGGCAATCGCACGTGGACGACTTCTTGTGTCGCTTCATCAAGGGCTGCCTCGAGCTGGGCTATCGTCCGGACGTGGACATCGAGCTGGACCTCGTGCCGGTGGACGACGTGGCGCGCGGCATCGCCGCCGCGGCGCTCGCGCCGCCGGCGAGCTCGAACACGGTCTGCCATTGGACCTGTCCGAATCGCGTCACGGTCGAAACGCTGTTCGAGGCCTTTCGCCGCCGCGGCCACCGCGTCGAGGCGGAGCCGTTACAGGCCTGGCTGCAGCGCGTCCGCGCGTCGTTGCCGCCGGACAACGCCCTCTTTCCGGTGCACCCCTTCTTGTTCGAGACACCGCCGGACACGCAGGAGACGATCCTCGAGCTGCTCGACGGCCTGCCGTTGAACGTGGACGCGACCGAAGCCGACGCGGTGCGCGCCACAGCCGGCTTGCACGCCCTGCCCGTGGACGACGCGCAGCTCGATCGCATGGCCGCCTGGCTGGAATCCGCGGGAATGCTGCCCGCCCTGGTCTGATCCACTTCGGCGCACCGCGCCCCATCCTTTTGAAGAAAGTTCCCATGAGCCAAACCAAACTCATCGCCACCGCCGCCGAGAGCCTGGAGTCGTTCCGCGAATGGCTGCGCCACGAGATCGCCAAGAGCGCCGACGTGGGCTATGTGGGCGCCGATTTTGCCATGTCGATCGACCAGATGGGCATGAGCTCGGTGCACGTCGTGCGCCTGACGGGCGAAATCGAGAAGCTGCTGGGCCTCGAGCTGGATCCGTCGTTCATGTATGACTTCGACAGCGTCGACGAGATGTGCGTGACGCTGCTCAAGATGCGCGAGGGGCGCCGCAGCCGCGAGGCCGAAAGCC
>DATNPP010000523.1:0-10006 GCA_036703175.1 Oscillatoriaceae cyanobacterium | reverse complement strand
CAGGCCGCCCGCCCCCGTTCTCCAACTACCTCAAGCAGCGCAGGCCGAGGAGGAAGCCGCGTAGGCGCTGACCGAAAATCCACATCCCTAGATGTATTCGGGGAGAACCTAGTTTTTACACCACGTCCTGGGACTTGACCTTCGCTTCCCATTTTGCGATCGGGAAAGTCGGGGCGCACCGAAAATCGCTTTCTCCCCCGAAAGGATGTGGAATCCCTGGGCCTTTCTTGCTAGGCAGGTGCGATAAACGCACCAACGTTGCATAAAAAAACCCCAGTTCAAAAGAACCAGGGTTTCATCGGGTAGTGCGCAGAGCGGGACTTGAACCCGCACGCCTCGCGGCGCTAGTACCTGAAACTAGTGCGTCTGCCATTCCGCCACCTGCGCGTGACAAACCTAAGGTACCGCACTCGGTTCGAGTTGTCAAAGGGTTCAGGCCTGTTTAACGACGGAAGGCAGCAGCCCCGGGGTCGCTTGCCAGAGCGGGAGGGTGAAAGTGAAGGTGCTGCCTTCGCCGAGGCGGCTTTCGGCCCAGATCCGCTGGCCGTGCAATTCGATCAGCTCGCGCGCGATCGCCAGCCCCAAGCCCGTGCCGCCGAAGCGCCGGGTGGTGCTCGAGTCGCCCTGGGCGAAGCGCACGAAGAGCTTGGGAAGCTGCTCGTCCGAGATGCCGATGCCGGTGTCGCGCACGCGGATCGTCACGCCGTCGTCCTCCATCGCCGCGGAGAGCTCGACGCAGCCGCCGTCGGGCGTGAACTTCACGGCGTTCGAGAGCAGGTTCACCAGCACCTGCACCACGCGGCCGGAATCCACCTCGACGACGGGCGCGGGAACGTCGCTCATCGTGATCGTCAGTTGCTTCTGCTGCGCCTGCGGCTGCACCTTGGCGATCGCCTGCCGGAACAGCACCTCCAGCTCGATCGGCTCGCGGAACAGCAACAGCTTGCCGGCGTCGATGCGCGAGAGGTCCAGCAGGTTGTTGATCAGCTCCATCAGCTGGTACGAGTTGCCCACCAGGCGATCGAGCACCACCTGCTGGTCGTCGCTGAGCTCGCCGTAGACGCCCTCGGCCAGAAACTCGCCGTAGCCGATGATGCTCGAGAGCGGCGTGCGCAGCTCGTGGCTCACGTTGTTCAAAAAGTCGCTCTTGAACTGGTCCATGCGCTTCAGCTCGGCGATCGTCTCCTCGAGATGGCGCTGGTTTTCCTTCAATTGCTGGGTGCGGCGATCCACCTGGGCTTCCAGGCTCGCGTAGGCCAGCGAGCGCTCGACCGCGATCATCAGCTGGCTGGTGATCGTGTGCAACCAACGGCTCAGGTCGTCCGAGAGCTGGCTGTACGCCGCCGAGCCCAGTAGCAGGATGCCGCACAGCTGATCGTCATGATGCAGCGGCAGCACCACACAGCTCGTCAGGCCCTGCCGGATCATGCCGCAGATGCACTCGCTCGGGTCGTCGTCGACCAGGCAGTTGTAGAGCCAGGTGAGGCCGTGTTCGCTGCCGAGCGTGCGCACGGCTTCCACCACGCCCGCGGCCATGCCGTGTTGGCTCATATGCAGGCCGCTGCCGTCCGCGTTGCGGTAGATCAACAATCCGGTGCTCAGATTGGTGCAGGTCAGCACCGCCTCGAGGCCGCGGGTGAGCAGCTGGTCCAGGCTCTCGGAGTCGATCGCCGCCGAGGTCAGCTCGTAGAGCGCGCTCAGTTCGAGCTCGCGACGGCGCCGGGCGCTCAAGTCGCGGAGCAGCAGCGCGTAGCCGTCTTCGCCGGGCATGGGCACGCCGCGGGCCTCGGCATAGCGCGGCTCGCCGTTGTGCGCGTAGGCGTACGGGGTCGTCGGGAGGTCCTGACGGCGCGCGATGTAGCTTTCCAGCTTCGCCAGCGGCTCGGGCAAGTCGGCGAGCGAGCGCACCCACGTATGCCAGGGGGTGCCCGCGGGAGGGACGTCGAGGCCCAGAATGTGCAGCGCGGCCTCGTTGCCCTTCGCCACCCGCCCTTGCGCGTCCAACAGAATCACGCCCTCGGAGATGCGGTTGCAGAGCGACTCCATTTCCCGCGCGCGGCGGACGCTCGCGCGGGTCTCGGCCTGTTGGGCCAGGGCCGCGCCGATCAAGCGGCCGTGGGCGAGCAGCAGCGGAACCTCGGGCGGCGCCTTCAACGAGAGCGCGCCGAGGCCGAGCGCGCGATCGCCCTCCATCAAGGGGAAGAGCAGGATTTGACATGCCGAGGCCTCCCACCCCAGCGCCTCGACGAGCAGCGGCGACGGGGCCGTCACCTGGCCGTGCGAGAGGCGGTGCCATTCCGGCGTGAGCGGCAGCTCCGGGGCGGTCTCCGGCGCGTAGGGGAGCAAGCGGTCGCCCTCCGGCGCCAGTTCGTACAGCCGGCATGCATGGTGCGGCACCGCATGCCTCAAACAAGTTAACGCTTCTTCCAGCAAAAGGTTGGCGGCGACGGAAGAACGGGTCACGACATTCCTCGTAAACGGCTCGACGACGAGTTGAATGCTTGCCTGTTGGGCCCAAATTCGGTCATAGCGTTCTAGTGTCATAACGAAATACACTATAGCATAACAAACGAGCTAGCGTAAAGTATTTTATCTTGTTCGAAACCCAGGACGTGGCGCCGTTTTTCCCGTATCGCGCTCGGTTGTAGGCGTTTCAGGCGGCCATGGCTACCATGGGAGCGGGAGGAGCCCCATGTCGGTTGCTTTTGTGTCCTATGCACCGGTCGAAAAGCACGGTGTGATTGGCGATCGTCGAACTGCGGCTCTGGTCGCCGCCGACGGCACGATCGATTGGTGCTGTCTGCCGCGCTACGACAGCGATCCGGTTTTCGGCGCGATTCTCGACGCCGCGCGCGGCGGCTTTTGGCGCTTGGGGCCGTACGGCGAGCTGCTGGGCGAGCAGCGCGGCTACGAGGACACCGGCGTGCTGGTGACGCGCTGGGAGACGGACGATTACACGCTCGAGCTGACGGACGCGATGCTGTTGCCCGAGACGCGGCGCGCCGCGGGCGCCGAGGACAAGCGGCAGATACTGCGGCGGCTGCGCTGTTTGCGGGGAACGGTGCGCTGCATCCATGCGTTGTCGCCGCGGCAGGGCTTCGGCGAGGGCGGGCGCTTCGAGGCGACGCGCAACGGGCTCGTGTGCGAGGTGGGGCCGCATCATTTGGGCATCTGGTCGTCGCTGCCGTTGCTGTTGCCCGATCATCAGGCCCGCTCCGATTTCGACCTGGAGGCCGGCGAGGAGGTGTGGGCGGTGCTCTCGCTCGACGAGACGCCCGTTTGGACGGTGGCGCGCGCGCGTGCGGCGCTCGATTCCGTGATCGGCTACTGGCATGGCTACCTGGGCGGGTTGTGCTTGCCGCCGCTGTACGAGAAGGCGTTGCGGCGCTCGGCGGTGGCGCTGCACCTGCTGACCTACGCGCCGACCGGCGCGTTCGTGGCGGCGCCGACCACGTCGCTGCCGGAGCGGCCGCAGGGCGATCTGAACTGGGATTACCGCTATTGCTGGATTCGCGACGGGGCGCTGTCGGCCGGGGCGCTGCTCGCGCTCGGGGATCTCGAGGCGGCCGAGCGCTTCTGGGATTGGCTCTCCTGGCTGGACACGTGCGTGCCGGAGCCGCTGCAGGTAGTCTACCGCGTCGACGGCGACACGGCGTTGAGCGAGGCGTGCCGGGAGGACCTGGAGGGCTATCGCTGCGCGTTGCCGGTGCGCTTCGGCAATCGCGCCGTCGGGCAGCGGCAGCTCGGCGCGCTGGGCTATCCGCTGGATTTGCTCTGGCGCTACGTCGAGGCGGGCGGGACGCTCAAGGCCGAGTACTGGCAGCTGGTCCGGCGGTGCGCGGATTACCTGACGGCCCACTGGCAGTTGCCGGACAACGGCATCTGGGAACTGCCCGGCTTCCAGCCGTACGTGGCGAGCAAGGCGATGGCGTGGGTGGCGCTGGATCGCGCGTGTCGGCTGGCGGAGCATCTGGGGGCCCATTTCGTGGCCCGGCCGTGGCGCGAGGCGATGCGGCGGATTCGGCAGGCGGTCTGGGCGAACGGATACGACGAGGTTCGGGGGACCTTCACGCAGCGCTTCGGTGCGCCGGCGCTGGATGCGGCGCTGTTGCTGTTGCCGATTTACGGGTTCATCGATCCGGGGTCGCAGGAGGCGATAGGCACGCGCGAGGCGGTGCGGAAGGCGCTCACGCGGGACGACTTGACCTGGCGCTTCGTGGCGGCGGAGATGCCGGATATGCCTCGCCTGGGGCTCGAGGACTACGAGGCGGCGTTCCTGCCGTGTACGTTCTGGCTGGCGCACACGTACGCGCTGGCGGGGTGTGAGCGGGACGCGGAGGCGATCATCGAGAGCGTGCTCGGGATTGCCGGCGACTTGGGCTTCTTCGCCGAGGAGGCGACGCCGGGGCGGTTCCGGGGGAATACGCCGCTGCTGTTCTCGCACGCGGCCTTCGTGCAAGCGGCGCTGGCGCTGGTGGCGAACCGTCAGGCGATCCGCCGATAGCACGTTCCGATCTACCAGAGCTTTTGCTGCTTCAGGTACTCCGTCAGGTCGTCGTAGCCGCCGGCTTCGTTGCCGTAGCGGGCGTAGTTCTTGGCCATCGCCAGCCACTCGCGGGCGCTCGTTTGGGCGCCGCGGAGCGCCTGTTCCATGTCGTCCGCGGTCAGCGGCTCGACGCGGCCGGATTTGAGGGAGCGCGTCAGGCCGCGTTCGCTCGCCCGCTCGCACAGGGCGACCAGGTCCGCACCCGTGAAGAGCGGCGTGCGCGAGGCGAGCTTGCCGACGGGGATCGTGTCGCCGCCGGGCATCGTGCGCAGCGTGCGCGCCAGAATCTCGGTGCGACCCGGCTCGTCCGGCGGGGGAATGAAGAGCACGCGATCGAAGCGGCCGGGACGGCGGAAGGCGGGATCCACGTTCCAGGGGAGGTTGGTCGCCGCCAGCACGAGCACGTCCTGATTGGGGCCGTTCGCGCCGTCCATCTCCTGCAGCAGCTGCGCCACGAGCGTGCGCCAGAACTGAGAGTCCGTCTTGCCGCGCGAGGCGCCCAGGGCGTCGAACTCGTCGAAGAACAGCACGGTGGGGCCGAGGCGGCGCGCCTCCTGGAACAGGGCGTGGATCATCTTCTCGCTTTCGCCCCAGTAGCGATCCACGAGGTCGTGGACGCCGACCGAGACGAAGCGCGCCCCGCACTCGCCGGCCGTCGCGCGCGCGATGAAGGTCTTGCCGCAGCCCGGCGGGCCGTAGAGCAGGATGCCGCCTCCGGCGCGGCGCTTGTAGGCGTTGAAGATCTCGGGGTTCTTGAAAGGCGCGATGATGCGCAGCTGCACCTGCTCTTTCACGGCGTCGAGGCCCGCGACGTCCGCGAAGGTGAGGCGCGGTTGCTCGGCTTCGAGGCGGACGAGCCATTCGCTCGCGAGAATCGGATCCGCCCCTGCCGCGGCGAGCGGCGGGGATTCGGGCTGAAGCTTGGCGAGAATCTCGTCGTGCAAAGTCGCGTCGCCACGCTGGGCCGCGGCGTATTGCGCCGCCGCTCCGGCCATTTCGCCGCGCGCGAACAGCACGCGTGCCAGTTCGAGCCGCAGCGCCGGCGATTCCGCTTGCTTGAGGTGCTCCTCGGCGCGAATCAGCGCCTCGGCCAGCTGGCCCACCTCGCGCAGCAGCCCCACGAGCTTCACGAGCACGGGGCCCGGCGCGTCCGCGTACGGCAGCGCCGAGCGGTAGGCGGCGATCGCCGCGTCCGGCTGATCCGCCTGTTCGAGCAATTCGGCGTAGTGCAGCCACAGCGGGCCGTTGGTGGGATCGCTGTCCAGGGCGCGCTTGAGCGCCTCGAGCACGGGAGATGGCGTCATTTCGGTGGCCTCAATCGCACCCAGAAGTCCGTGAGTGGGCGCGCAATCCAAGTGTACGCGACGAATCCGAGAAAGCTCCACCATAGCACGTGGCCGGCGACGGCGACGGCGCCGCCCAGCGCGATGGAGACGAAGTACAGCAGCGCCATGACGCCCACGACGCCGTAATGCCGTCCGGGCAATCGACGGGTCCAGGTGCCGTAGAGGTAAACCGGCAGCGCCGTCCACCGGCAGGCCCGATCGGTGACGCGATACAGTTCCAGCGCGTTCGCGTTCCCCGGGGCCAGGCGTAGCGCTTCCCGGGCGTGGTGGCGCGCCTTGAACGGGTGGCCGCTTTGCGAATACGTCAGGGCGAGGTGGGAATGGCTGTTCTTCGCGCCGGGGTTGAGCGAGAGCCCGTGCGTGGCATGCGATTGCGCGTCGGCCCACTTCTTTTGCGCCGTGAGCACGAGCGCCAGCTGGCCATGGGCGAACGACAGATTGGGCGCGATCGCCAAACACTCGCGCAGCAGCCGTTCGGCCTTGTCGTCGTGCTTCGTCTTGTGCATCAGCATGCCGTAGAAGAGCAGGCCGGCGGCGCGCTGGGGCTCGAGGCGAATGGCGTCGATGAAATGGCGCTCGGCCTCGCTGTGGCGGCCCAGGTCCATCAACATGACGCCGAGCAGGCGCAGGCTCTCGGCATCTTGCGGATCGCGCGCGAGGGCTTCGTGGAACTCGATTTCGGCTTCTTCGGTGCGGTTCTGCCGCCAGAGCATCACGGCGAGCAATCCGTGCAGCCCTTCGCCGTCCGGGTTCATCGCGAGGGCCTTGCGCAGCTCGGCCTCGGCCAGGTCGAAGCGCTCCACGTCCCGGTAGCGTTCGGCCTTGAGCAGCATTTGCGCCATCTGGGCGTTTCCGATGCCGGCGCTCAATGGGCTCTCCCCAGATACGCCATCAGCGCCAACACCTCGATCAGGCTCACGACGACCAGCAGGAGCTGCAGCCGATACGGCGGCTTGAGCGTCGCGATGCGCACGCGCTGGAAGGTGGCTTGAATGCCGAGCGACACGACGCCCGGGAGGCTCCAGGGGCCGACGAGCATCCAGGCGAGCCACAGAGGGGAGGACCGGAAAATCGCGACGAGGGCGATTATCGTCGCCAGATTGATGGCGATCGCCACCCAAAACGCCCGCGTCATGCCCAGCACCCGGAAGTTGTACAGGGTCGCGAGTGCGCCGAGCACGTAGCCGAAGGCCATGCCGATCAACACCGTCGTCGAGGGCGGCAGCGGGCGCTGCCAGAGGCGCAGACCGCTATGCTCGGGCGCGTCGTCGAGCACCGACAGCGTCGGTGTCAGCAGGGCGTCCCATTCCGGTCGCGGCCTGTTTATCGAGTTTGCAAGATTGTCGGGCAACGGGACGGCGGGCACCCTTTTTGGCATGGGACATGCGAGCGACGAACCTATTCATTCTACCCGAACGCGTTGCAGTGGCGTTGCGGCGGCGTCATGCATCCATTGCGTCGCCGTCGTCGTCGCGCAGCATCCGGTACTTTTCGCCTTCGAGGTCCTCGAACTGGTCGTGGCGCATGGCCCACACGAAGAGCGTCAGGAACACGCCGCCCAACAGCAACATGCACGGCAGCATGAAGAGCATCAAGCGCATCAGGACCTCCGCAGGCGTGCCGTATTGGCGAGCACGGCAAGCGAGCTGAGCGGCATCAGCACCGCGGCCAGGAACGGGTTCACGAGCCCCAGCGCCGCCAGGGGAATGGCGATCGCGTTGTACGCCGCCGACAGCTTGAAGTTGCCGTAGATGACGCCCAGCGTGCGCGACGAGAGCGTGAAGGCTTCGGCGATCGCCCCCAGACGCTCGTTCAACACCACGACGTCCGCCGCGAGCACCGAGAGGTCCGCGCCGCGCGCGAGGGCGATGCCGACGTCGGCCTGGGCCAGCGCCGGGGCGTCGTTCAGGCCGTCTCCGACCATCGCGACGCTGCCGTAACGGGCTTTGAGCAGAGTCACGGCCTCCAGTTTTTGCTCCGGGGTCACTTCGGCCATCACGGTGTCGATGCCGAGGGCCTCGGCGACGCGGTAGGCGGCGCCCTGATTGTCGCCCGTGAGCAGCGTCATGCCGATGCCGCGATCTGCGAGGGCTTTCACCAGGGCCGGCGCGTCTTCGCGAATCTCGTCGCCCAGCGCGATGACGCCGCGGCGATCGCCGCCCCACGCCACGCCTACCACCGTGAGCCCTTCCAGGCGCCACTGCGTGAGCGTCGGCGCCCATTCTTCGGGCAGCGTGAGCCCCTGCTCGGCGAGCCAATTGGGCGAGCCGACCCAAGCGGGTCCGTCCGGCAGCGTGCCGAGCACGCCGTGACCGCTCACGGCACGAAAGTCCTCAGGGGTCGGGTCGATGGGAAGGCTTTGGGATTGCGCGTGGGCCAAAATCGCCCGGCCCAGCAAATGCTCCGAGCCGCTCTCGAGCGTGGCCGCCGCCTGCAGGGCCTCGGGGCCGCCCAGCAAGTGGCGCGCTTCGGGACGGCCGACCGTGAGCGTGCCGGTCTTGTCGAAGACGACGTGCCGCACGGCCGGCAGCTTCTCGAGCGCCTCGGCGCGGCGGATCAGCAATCCGGAGCCGAGCGCCCGCGAGACGGCGAGCGTGAGCGCCGCCGGCGTGGCGAGGCCCAGTGCGCACGGACACGTGACGATGAGAACCGCGGCGAGGGCCGGTATGGCGTGGCTCGGCGAAACGAACCACCAGGCGACGGCCGTGGCGAGGGCGATCGCGAGCACTCCGAGCGTTCCCCAGTGTCCCGCGCGATCGGCGAGGAACTGGGCATGGGTCTTCGCGCCTTCGGCTTCTTGCACGAGGCGCGAGAGGCGCCCGAAGGTGCTCGCCTCGCCCACGCGGGTGACGCGCACGCGCAGCGCGCCGTCGAGATTGAGGGTCTGGCCGGTGACGTCGTCGCCCGGTGATTTCGAGACCGGAAGTGATTCGCCCGTGAGCAGCGACTCGTCGACCTGGCCGCCACCGCGGACGATCACGCCGTCGGCCGGAAACAGCTCGCCGGGCAGCACCTCGACGCGATCGTCCGGACGCAGCGCGTCGATCGCCTTGAAGATGAAGCCGGTCTCCGTCAGCACTCGGGCGCGCTGCTCGCTAGCGCCGAGCAGATGCTCGCTGCGCCCCAGCACGCGGCGGCGGGCCGTGGCTTCGGCGAAGCGGCCGAGTGTGAGCAGGAACAGGAACATGAGCAGCGAGTCGAAGTACACCGGGCCCTGTGTGAGGAAGCCCCAGACGCTCGCGAGATACGTGGCGATGAGGCCGAGGCTGATGAGCGTGTCCATGCCGGCGCGCTTGTTACGCAGACTGCTCCAGGCGCCGCGCAGAAACGGCAGCGCGCCCCAGCCGCCCGTCGCGGTCGCGACGACCAGGCCGGCGTAGCGCAGCAAGGCGCCCGCGGCCGCCTCGGCCGGGGCGTGGGACGCGTAGAGGGCGCTGGGCGCCATGGGGCCGTAGAGAGCTTCCGCGACGAACATCGTCGCCATCGCGCCGAAGCCGGTGACGGCCAACCGCACGAGCCAGGTCTGCTGGATTTGGCGCAGGGGCAGCTCGGAGGCGCCCGGGTCGTACGGACGCGCCAGGTAGCCGGCGGCGGCGATCGCCTCGCAGAGTTTCGTTTCGTCGACGAGGGCGGCATCGAAGCGCACGCGCGCGCGGCCGGTCGTGAGCTGCACGCGAGCATCGTGGACGCCGGGAAGGCGCTTCAGCACACGTTCCAGCGTGGCGACGCAATCGGCGCAGTGCAAGCCGTCGATGAGCAGGGCCGCCTCAGCCTCGGGTGTCTCGTCCGTACGGCGCGGACGGCGCTTTCGTCGCCAGCCGCGGACCTCGTCCACCGTGGCCACCGGACCTTGCTGCCCCGGAGTCGGAAGTGTCGGCAGCTCCCGCACGCGCGAGCGCGCGATGCAGCACCAGGGAATCGGTACGTTCGTGGGCGCGGTCGCGCCGAGCTCCTGGCCCGCGGTCGCCACCGGCGCGAGGGCCAGCAGGCTCGCGATCAACACGCGCGGCAGGGTCTTCATGGCTTGCGCTCCATCGCCTGCGGCGGAAACTCGGTGCCGTAGCCGGCGTGCAGGTCGCCGTCCGTGAAGTGGAGGGACATGACCACCATGGCG
>DATNPP010000510.1:0-1736 GCA_036703175.1 Oscillatoriaceae cyanobacterium | reverse complement strand
GCTTCGGCGTCCCTCCCCCTCGCCAGGGGGAGGGGGCGCGCGGGGGCTACTCCTCGAGCGTCTCCGGCCGGATCAGATTCGCCGCGCCCACCGGGCGCGGCACGCTGTCCGGCTCGGCTCGCACGCCGGCGATGCCGACGTCGATCGTGCCCGCGTCGGAGATCCAGTTGTAGGTCGTCTCGCCCGGATGGGCGTTTAGCCCGCCGGGGGCATCGAACTGGGCGATCGCCAGGTAAATCAGCTGGTCGTTCCCGTCCGAATCGACCGGCGCCTGCGTCTGATTGGTGAGTTGCCCCTGGAAGTTGAAGCGCGGCTCGAAGGTCGGATTGGCCATCGCGTCGACGCCGATCGGAGCCGCCGTGAGCGTCGGGCCGCCGCTGCCGCCCAGCGTGAAGGTCGATAGCGTCGTTCCGCGCGCCTCGGCCGGAAGCTGGGTGCTTTGTGTCGTGAAGCCCAGCACGTAGAGGCCGTCCGGCGTCATCAGGCGCCAGGTTCCGGGCCCCGACCCGGCTTCGGGCGTCGAGGAGGCGGCCGGCACGAAGTCGAACTCGAAGTGGCCGTAGCGCGTGAAGAAGATGTCGTCGAGCGATTGCGGATTGGGGCGCGTCGCGACGCAGAAGTAGCCGGGACCGGCGATCGCCACGTCGAGCGGATTGAAGGTCTTCACGTAGTTGTTCGTCATGCCGGGCACCGAGACGGGCGCCGTGGTCGACGCCGGGCTCGGCGCCGCGGTGGACGTGGCCGTGGTCGACGGCGGCGCGACGGGCGCCGTGGCGGTCGCGGGCAGCGCGGTGTTGCTCGCGACCCCGTGGTCCACCGCCCATTGCTGGACGGCGGGATCGTCGGTGCAGGCAGCAATGCCCAGCCCGAGCGCCAAGAGAAAGACGAGCCGCTTCATGAGCCCTCCAGATTGCCATCGAGCAGGAGATTGCCGTCGCCGAGCGTCCGATTCGGGCCGCTCACGCCGACGCCCATCGTGATCGTTCCCGCGGCGGCCTGGTAGCGATACATGCCCGGAAAGCCGTTCACCGGTGCGAGCGCGCTCGAATTCGCGAACTCGGCGAGCGCGAGCAGCAACGCCTCGGACTGCCCGTCCGAGGCGCGAGGATCGGCGCCGCCGATCTGCAAGCGTCCCGTGTAGTCGAAGCCGATCTTGTTGAGCGCGTCGGGGTTGCGATCGGCGTCCAGTGCGAGGCCGTCGGCCGCCACGGCCGTGCCTTGCCAGGTGGTCGCGATCACGCTATCGCCGGTGCCGCTACGCTCGTCGGGCGCGCTCTCGCCAGCGTTTTCACGCGCGTAGGCCACCACATGAAAATCGTCCGGATCGTGGCGCAAGCGCAAAATATTCAGTCCGCCGTCGGTCTCGCTCACGAGCTTGAAGTGGCCGTTACGGGTGAAGACCAGATCCTCGAGCCCCTGCGGATCGGGTTTGGTGGCGAGCACGAAGTAGGCCGGGCCGGACACGGCCAGATCCGTCGGCACGTCCGTCTTGTGATAGCCACTCGCCACGGGGCTCGGCAGCACGACGGTGCCGGTGGCGTCCGACGCCGTGGCGATCGGTTGCGGCGCCGACGGCTTGGCCGCGGGAAGCGGCGTCGGCGGCACGGGCGTCGCCACCGGCGGCGCGTCGTTCGAGGCGGGGGACGGCGCCAGCCGCGGCGGCGGCGTCGCGGCTGTTTCGTCGATCTGCCCCGCATTCGGCGAATCGGGCGTGGATTGCACATCCGTCGTGCCGG
>DATNPP010000497.1:0-6129 GCA_036703175.1 Oscillatoriaceae cyanobacterium | reverse complement strand
GAGATGCGCCCAGAAGGGCTTCTTCTCGGCGTTGATTACGGTGCGCGCCTCGTCGACCGGCACGCCGTAGGCCTGCAGAAAGCGCTTGATCGCATGGCCGTGGAAGAACTCCTCGTAGGCCCAGCAGCTCAAAAAGGCCTGAATCTGCGGATCGTGGGCGGCCGGGGTGCTCAATAGCTCCTTCAGGTAGATGATCGTGTTCGATTCGACGTCCATGAAATAGGAGAGAACCTGGATCTCGTCGTCGCGCAGGGGATGGCGGGGCACGGCCTCCCAATCGATGTCGCTCGTGTCGACGGCTTTCGAGTGGCGCAGGTGCTGTTCGAGAAACGCTTGGTGCTCCATGGGCTCCTCCTGATCGTGGGCTTTGAAAAGGCGTACGAGCAAACGAGCATTTCGGATTTCGCGAAACGAGATTTTTCCGCTTCTCGCCGCGTCCGTCCCGCCGGCCGGAAATGGTAGAATGCGTCTAAGATTCAATTAAGGAGCCAAGCCCATGCCCCAAGCCGAACCGCGTCCCCGCACCACGCAAAAGCTCGAGCTCGAGCGCGCCGTCGTCGAGCAGGTGCTCGACAAGGCGCTGAGTCGCGGCGCGGACTTCGCCGAGCTCTTCGTCGAGGACAAGACCTACGGCAATCTGCAGCTGATCGACGGCAAGGTCAAAGAGGCCGTCTCGGGGCAGGACTACGGCGCGGGCTTGCGGCTGCTCTACGGCACCGAGGTCGTCTACGCCTACACGAGCGACCTGAGCCTGGCGGGCCTGTTGGCCCTCGCGGAAGAAACGAGCCAGGCCAAGACGGTCGAGGGGCGCCACGCGCGCTCGCCCTGGAAGCCGGCCGAGGCGCCGTGCTGCCACAGCCTGAGCGTCTTTCCCGACGAGGTGTCCAAGACGCAGAAGGTCGCCTTGATGCGCAAGGCCGACGCGGCGGCGCGCGCGTTCTCGCCCGAGATCTCGCAAGTCGAGGTCATGCTCAGCGAGGAGATTCAGCGCGTGTTCATCGCGACCTCCGAGGGCGCCTGGGTGTCGGACCTGCGGCCGAACATGCGCTTCATCGTGAAGGCGATCGCGAGCCAGGGCGAGGAGAAGCAGATGGGCCACGAGGGCCCCGGCGCCTTCGCGGGCTACGAGTTCTTCGAGAAGCTGGACGTCGAGGCGGTCGCCCGCAGCGCGGCGCATACGGCTGTCACGATGCTGCATGCGGACTACGCGCCGTCCGGCAAGATGCCCGTGGTGCTCGAGAACGCCTTCGGCGGCGTGATCTTCCACGAGGCTTGCGGCCACCTGCTCGAGACGACCTCGGTCGCCAAGGGCGCGAGCGTGTTCGCGGACAAGATGGGGCAGCAAATCGCGCATCCCTGCGTCACGGCCTGGGACGACGGCACGCTGCACGGCGAGTGGGGCTCGCTCGGCATCGACGACGAGGGCGAGCCGACCCAGCGCACGGTGCTCATCGAGAACGGCATTCTCAAGAGCTTCATGGTCGACAAGGTCGGCGCGCGCAAGACCGGGCACGCCATCACGGGCTCCGGCCGCCGTCAGAACTACCGCTTCGCGCCCACCTCGCGCATGCGCAACACCTGCATCGCGCCGGGCAACAGCTCGGTCGAGGAGATGATCGGCAGCATCGCGTACGGCCTCTACGCCAAGCAGATGGGCGGCGGCTCGGTGAGCCCCGGCACGGGCGACTTCAACTTCGCCGTGCGCGAGGGCTACATGATCCGCGACGGCAAGATCGCCGAGCCCGTGCGCGGCGCGACGCTGATCGGCAACGCCGGCGACATCCTCCAGAAGATCGTCATGGTCGGCGACAACTTTGCGATGGCGGCGGGCCGCTGCGGCTCGGTCTCCGGCACGATTCCCACCAACGTGGGCCAGCCCGCGCTCAAGGTGAGCGAAATCGTCGTCGGCGGCCGGAAGTAGGAGACACCCATGTTTGATCGTGAAATTCAGACCATTCTCGGCCTCGCCAAGCAGCAGGGCCTGACGGACGTCGAGGTGTACGCCAAGCGCGACACCGGCCTCTCGCTGAAGGCCCAAAAAGGCGAGCTGGAGAGCTTCCAGCGCTCGGATTCGGTGGGCATCGGCGTGCGCGTGCTCTACGGCCAGCGCGAAGGCTATGCCTACACCGAGAACCTCTCGGAGTCGTCCCTCGCGCGCGCGCTGCGCGAGGCGGCGGCCAACGCCGAGCTCGTCGAGGCCGAGCCGGGCGTCAAGCTGCCGGACGAGGAGCCTTTGGGCACGAATTTGCCGGCGCTCTACAACCCGCTGCTCGACGAAGTGCCCCTCGAGGCCAAGGTCGCGATGGCGCTGGACCTCGAAAAGGCCGCGCTCGCGACGGACAAGCGCATTCGCACGGTGCCCTACAGCTCGTACTCGGACGGCGCGAGCATGGTGCGCATCGCCAACACGCACGGCGTCGATCGCCAGTACCGCTCGAACGCGGCGTTCGCCTTCTCGTATCCGATCGCGACCGAGGGCGACGAGAACAAGGTTTACTTCGTCGTGAAGCCCACGCGCAACTTCGCCGAGCTGAGCGCGAGCGAGGTCGGGACGGCTGCGGCGCGCGGCGCGGTGCACCGTCTGGGCTCGCAGGAGATCAAGAGCGGGCGCTACCGCGTGGTGTTCGCGCCGCGCGCGATGGCCGAGCTGTTGTCGACGTTCAGCGTCGTTTTCTCGGCCAAGGCGGCGCAGGAAGGCAAGAGTCTCTTGAACGGCAAGCAGGGTCAGGCGATCGCCGCGCCCCACGTGGTGCTGATCGACGATCCGCTGCTGCCCGCCGGCTTCGCCTCGCGCCCCTTCGACGACGAGGGCGTGCCTTCGCGCACGCTCACGCTGATCGACGACGGCGTGTTCAGAAGCTTCCTGCACAACACGCAGACCGCCGAGCGCGCCAAGACGAAGTCGACCGGCCACGCCTCGCGCGGCGGCTACAAGGGCACGATCGACGTGGCGCCGAGCAACTTCTATTTGCGCCCCGGCGACCTTTCGGCCGAGGCGATCGTCAAGGCCGACGGCCCCGTGGTGCTGATCGACGATCTGCAAGGCATGCACGCGGGCACCAATGCGATCTCGGGCGACTTCTCGCTTGCGGCGCAGGGCTACCTGTACGAGAACGGCGAGAAGAAGCACCCCGTGCACAACTTCACCGTGGCGGGCAACTTCCTCACGCTGCTGCGCGAGGTGGAGGCCCTGGGGGCGGATCTGCAGTTCTTCCCGCAAGGCGCCTACGTCGGCACGCCGAGCGTGCGCGTGAAGGAGCTGGCGATCGCCGGCGCGTAATGGACACGACGGGCACCTACCACTGTGCGTACTGCGGTGAGCCGAGCGTGACGGAAGTGGACGTCTCGCAGGGACTCACCCAGCGCTACGTGGAGGATTGCCAGGTCTGCTGCCGGCCGAACGTGTTCTATGTAACGTTCGACGAGGAGACCTTCGAGGTCCGCATCGACACGGAGCCGATGGATTAGCAGGCTCGAACCGACGCCTCCCGGCGATCGTTCGGGCCTCCCGGTGTTGGCGATCTCACATGGGAGTCTTTCATGACGAGCACGCCATGAAACTCTTGCTTGATGTAGACTTGTTTCCTGCCGTCTCGTCCGATCTTGTGCGCTCGATGTCGGCAAAGGAGGAACGCGTCGATGTCGTTTTATCGCTGGCACCTCGTCTGGATGGCGACGGCCATCGTGGGTTGCGCACCTATCGCAAACAACGTGCCGAGTGTCACGCCGACGGGCGTGCCGGCACCGGCGGGCGCGACGAAGCTCGCGCCGGCCATTCCGAACAACCCCTCTTGGCTCACGGTCTCCCCGGATCGTCGGCACATCGCGTATGTGACACAGATGCCGGTCGGGCAACTGCACGTCGTCACCCTCGGTGGCAGCGACGAAGCGGTTTCCCAAGTGGAAGACGGAATCAGCGATTTGCAGTGGGCATCCGACGGGCAGGCCTTGGTTTTCCAGACGGGGCAAAGCGAGATCATTCCCGGTCAGGAAGAGGACTGGGGAATTCCCAAGACCGAGCCCATTTCGGCTACCCTCCTTTGTTGGTACATGGGCGGAGGCCCTCCGGAGCCTGTGCTGAATACCAAGGCTTCGGTCTGGTACGAGACGGCGCCATCCGGCACCAAGGTGCTCTATGCGCCTGGGGGGCCAGACGCCAGTCCAGACCAACTTCAGGTGTTGGACCTCGACAGCATGGTGACGACTTCGGTGACGGCGAGCCGGACAAGCGTCGTCCATGTCTCACCCGATGGCGAGGCACTCGCATGGATGGTCGCCGACGGGGTTCAAGTCCTCGATTGGAGCAGTCACAAGCAGCTCAAGTTAAGCGGACCGCCACCGGCCGATTTCTTTTGGTTGGATGCCGATCGCCTGCTCGTAGAGTCGTTCGACGAAAACGCGCGGGTCATGAGCATGCGAACGTTTAGGCGAGATGGAACGCTGCTGACGAACGTGTCGATCGAAAGCAAGACGCCCGAAACCATCCCGCTCGCGGGAAAGGGGAACGGGGCCGGCGCTCTTTCACCGGATGGCAAGTGGTCCTTGGGCCTCGGAGGGTCGACGCGTACGGGTGTCCCGTTGATTTCACTCTCGACGGGCCAAGTCTTTTACACCCATTCGGCAGGCTGGAGCGCCTGGTTGGATGCGAACACCCTGCTCGGCATCTTCGCTGACGGGGTCTACACCATGCCGCTCACCCAGGCGGCGGACATCAGCGTTCCAAGTCCACGCCCGTCGTGAGGCCGGCTGGCGTTGGGCGGATTCTGAGTTTCTTGCGGGAACGCACGATGGTGGGGCATTTCACACCTTGTTCCTCTCGCCATTACAGGTTTTTTTGGGGAACATTCCAAAGTTGAAAGCGATTTTCCAAAACTTTTGGAGTGAAAATGCCGGCATCGACGCTGCGCGATCGACGATCACATTGGCCGTCGACCCCGAACCGATGCCCTGATCTGTCCTCGATGATCAGAATGGCGAGGTCAGCCTCGGAGCGGCACCGTTGATGCGTAGCATGCCGAAAATCCCCGTCGTTGCGTGATTTTGACGACCCTCGTCGAAATCCCTTTGCCGTCCGTTAACCTCCACATGACGCTACGCTAACCGATTGTGTCGGACGCCCGGCGATAGTACAGGTGTCCCCCAGGCGCCAGCGCCGAACCGAAGAGGAAAACGCCATGTCGATCTCGTTCCCCACCTTTATGAACGGCACTACGACCGCGGCGCCTACCGATGCCTTCGGTACCGCGCTGAACCAGCTGGCTGCGCAGGTGCAGCAGTTCCAGGCCCAGGTGGCGGCCTCGGGCGCCTCGGCGTACAACAACGCCTCGTTCATCAGCACGTTCAACGCGCTGTGCAACACCGTCGGCCAGTACCAGACCTCGGTGACCAACGCCGGCACGGGCGGCGCGCCCTACCAGCCGGCGCTGAACAACATCGACGCGCAACTGAACCAGATCAAGACGGCGCTCACCACGCAGACCACCACCACCGCCACGGCGCCCTACGGTTACACGTACGGCAACACCTATGGCAACACTTACACGGATACCTATTCGGCCGGCCTGAACACGCTCAGCCAGCAGATCATGCAGCTGCAGAGCCAGGTGGCGAGCGCGGGCTACACCGCGGCGAGCAACCAAACGATTCTCAGCAACTTCCAGACGCTCGCCAACCAGGTCAACAGCTACATCAACTACGCGAACCAGACCGGCGCGGCCTCGACCAACCCGAACCTGGTCTCCCAGCTCAACACGATGACGGCCCAGCTGAACCAGATTCAATCGACCCTCCAGCAAGACGCCGCCATGGCCGCTCAGAACCCCTACGGCAGCTACTCCGGCATTCCGGGCACGACTCCCGGATACCCCGGCACGACCCCCGGCTACCCCGGCACGATGCCTGGCTACCCCGGCACCTACCCGGGCGCTTATCCCGGCATGAACCCCAACTCGCCGCTCGGCCAGATTGGCGCCGTCGCCGGTATGGTCGGTGCGCTCGGCCAGCAGTTCGGCCTGTTCGGTCGCCGCGGCGGCGACCACGATCGCGGCGGCTGGAACCGCGGCGGCATGCAGCAGGGTGGCATGCAGCAGGGCGGGATGCAGCGCGGCGGCATGCAGCACGGTGGCACGC
>DATNPP010000485.1:0-5028 GCA_036703175.1 Oscillatoriaceae cyanobacterium | reverse complement strand
CTTTCCAGAAGCTCGGCTCGGATTTCAAGGACCTCAAGGGCGAAGGCCTGCTCAAGGGCGTCTCGCAGGACGGCCGTGCGCTCGTCAAGCTGGCGAAGGACAGCAAGAGCCTGCGCTCCTTCATGGAGGACGCCGGCAAGTTGAAGACGCTCAAGGTGGCCAAAGACGTCCAGGGCACTTTCCACGCCGTGCAGGAGGCCATCGAGACGCCGACGAAGCCCCTCAGCCTCCTCACCAAGGGCCGCTTCAAGCGCCTCGAGAACAAGGTGGCCGACAAGCTCAAGGCGCACGACATGGCCGCGATGCGCTCGTCGCTGGAAAGCCGCTTGAAGAGCCTGCCGGCCGAAGGCGCCAACGACGCGAAGGCGACGCTTCAAAAGCAGCTGCAGAAGCTCGACTACCGCGAGCACCTCGAGGGCCGCATCTCGTCGCTCAAGCAAGAGCGCGCGGGATTGTCGGCCGTCAAGGACAGCAAGAAGCGCAGCGCGCTCGAAGAAGAGATCAGCATGCTGGAGAAGCGCAGGGGCCAGGCCGAAGGGGACGTCTCGCGCTTTCACAACTGGTACGGGCCGCGCGCCGAGGCCTTCACGGCGGCGAAGCGGCACGCGAACTATCTGCGTCACAACATTCAGGGCCAGTCCGAAGGCGAGGCCGGCACGGCCGGAGCCGGCGAGGCGGGCATGGTGGCGACCGCGAACGCCAGCAACGATTTCATCGGCCGCGTGAACGAGATGGTGAGCGCCAATCACCACATCAACAGCGTCGAAGACGTGAGCTGGCGGACGTCGCCCTTCGTTTCGGATCACGCGGTGTCCTAGCGCCCACGCCGACGCCATTCCAGCGAGCGCGAGCCTTTGCGGGCTCGCGCTCGCGGCGTTTCGGCGCCCGGTCTATGAACAAAGTGTTAATTGTGACGCACGCGGTTGGACATCACCCGACGAGGGTGCTACACTGCCCCCGCCATGTCACAGACGCTCCGGCCGCTCCAGAACGCCCGTCTGGTCCTCGCCTCGGCCTCGCCGAGGCGCTCGCAGTTGCTCGCGCAGCTGGGGCTCTCCTTCGAGGTGGTGCCGAGCACCATCGAAGAAGTGATGGAAGGGCATGCGACGCCCGCGGCGATCGCCGAGAGCCTCGCGCATCAAAAGGCCGCCGAAGTGGCGGCGCGCCGTCCGGACGCGGATCTGGTGCTCGGCGCGGACACGATCGTCGTGCTGGGCGACACCGTGCTCGGCAAGCCGCTGGACGAAGCCGACGCCCGCCGCATGCTCGGCATGATCGCGGGCAACTGGCACGACGTCTACACCGGCTACGCGCTGATCGCGAACGACGGCCGCGTGGTCAAAGGCCAGGTCAGAACCGAGGTGCGCATTCGCGACCTCTCGGCCGACGAGATCGCCGCCTACGTCAGAACCGGAGAGCCGATGGACAAGGCCGGCTCGTACGCGATCCAGGGCGTCGGCGCGCTGCTGGTCGCCGAGATTCGCGGCAACTACACCAACGTCGTGGGCTTGCCCGTGCCCGCCGTGGACGCGGCCTGGCGCGCGCTCGGCTGGGCGCTGCTATGACGCGCGTCGCCCTGCGCATCAAGGATCTGCCCGCAGCGGGCCGCCCGCGTGAACGCATGTTGGCTTCTGGCCCGCGCGCGCTCACCGAATCCGAGCTCGTCGCGATTCTGCTCGGCACGGGCGACGGCGAGCGTTCCGCGCTGGGCCTCGCCGAGCAGTTGCTCGCCCACTTCGCCGAGCCCGAGGACGCCACCGGCTTGCGCGGGCTCGCGGCGACGCCGCCCGAGGAACTGCTGGCCGTGCCTGGCGTGGGGCCGGCCAAGGCCGCGCGACTTCTCGCCGCGCTCGAATTGGGCGCGCGGCGCTCGGCGCTGGGCAGCGCCGAGCACCCGATCGTCAGCTCGCCGCAAGACGCTTTCCGATTGCTCGCTCCGCGCTTCGCCGGGCTGGATCGCGAGCACTTCGTGGCGATTCTGCTCGACAGTAAGCATCAGGTGCTGGGCCTCGAGCTCGTCGCGATCGGCAGCCTGAACGCGACGATCGTGCATCCGCGCGAGCTCTTCAAATCGGCGATTCGCAAAAGCGCGGCAGCCTTGCTGCTCGCGCACAACCATCCCTCCGGCGACCCGACGGCCAGCCGCGAGGATCTCGCCCTCACGCGTCAGTTGATGGAGGGCAGCGCCATCTTGGGTATGAAGATCCTCGATCACCTCGTTGTCGGGGATGGCCGCTACGAGAGCCTCCGGGAGACGAGCGGACTTTGGACCGAGTTCCCCTTTCATCAGTGATCCCTCCGCGCGTCCGCGTCTAACTACGAAAGCGAGTACCCAAGTTGTTCAGCACTCTTCTGGGGCGTTTCTCCCGGGACATGGGCATCGATCTCGGCACTGCCAACACGCTGGTGTTCGTGCGGGGCAAGGGCATCGTGCTGCGCGAGCCTTCCGTGGTCGCCATTCAGCAGGGCCAGCGCAATTTGGCCCTCGCGGTCGGCGAGGAAGCCAAGCAGATGCTCGGCCGTACGCCCGGCAACATCGTCGCCATTCGTCCGCTGATGGACGGCGTCATCGCCGACTTCGAGGTCGCCGAGACGATGCTCAAGCACTTCATCACGAAGGTGCACGAGCGTCAGGGCGTGTTCCGTCCGCGCATGGTGATCGGCATTCCGTCCGGCGTGACGGGCGTCGAGCGCCGCGCGGTCATGGAAGCCGCGCTGCAGGCCGGCGCGCGCGCGGTCTATCTGATCGAGGAGCCGATGGCCGCGGCCATTGGCGCCGGTCTGCCGGTCTCCGAGCCGATGGGCTCGATGATCGTCGACATCGGCGGCGGCACGACGGAAGTGGCCGTCATCTCGCTCGGCGGCATCGTCGTCTCGAAGTCCGTGCGCGTCGCGGGTGACGAGCTCAACGACGCCGTGAGCCAGTACCTCAAGAAGGTGCACAACCTGAACATCGGCGAGCGCACGGCCGAAGAGATCAAGATTCGCCTCGGCAGCGCCTATCCGCGCCCCGAGGAGCTCAAGATGGAAGTGCGCGGTCTGAATCAGGTGTCGGGCCTGCCCCGCACCGTGACGATCACGAGCGCCGAGATCCGCGAGGCGCTGCTCGAGCCGGTCAACACGATCGTCGAGGCCGTGCGCGACACGCTCGAGAAGTGTCCGCCGGAACTGGCGGCCGACATCATCGATCGCGGCATCGTGCTCGCCGGCGGCGGCGCGCTGCTGCACGGCCTGGACGAGCTCATCAGCCACGACACCGAGGTGCCCGTGCACATCGCCGACGACCCGCTCTCGTGCGTGGTGCTCGGCACCGGCAAGGTGCTCGACGACTTCGACACGCTCAAGCGCGTGCTGGGCACCGGCGCCGAGCAATAAGGCTCGTCGGATCGGTTTTGAACACGGTGGTGAAGGGCACGGAGAAATCGACTCCGTGTCCTTCGCGATCAAGGTACGGTCGCAAAAAACGCCCCCTCCCCTCGGCGGGGGGGAGGGACGCCGAAGCCCCGTCCAGGGGCTGAGGCTGGGTGGGGGAGTCTCCTGGCGGACCGCCGAAAGACTCCCCCACCCCGTCGGCTCCCCTGGACGGGTCGCCCCCACCTAACCTCCCCCTCGCCAGGGGGAGGGGACGCAATCGCTCTCGTGTACCATCGGAATCCCAACCCCACGCCGGGCGTGGTTTAATTGAGTTCATGCGCCCTCACTCCCGCAATCGGCTTCCTATCCGCGAAGCAGTCTTTCTGGTGACGCTCATCGCCGTCGCTCTGCTCATCAGCTGGGCTTCGGGGCGTACGCTGGTGCTCGCCGAACTGCTGCGTCCGGCGCTCGAGCTCGTCAGCGCCGGCACGAGCGGCGTCAATCACACGGTCCACAAGGTCACCGAGGTGCACGATCTCGAAAAGCGCAACGCCGAGCTCGAAGCCCAGGTGTCGGCCCTCGAGATTCTGGTGCGGCAGCGCGACGAGCAGGGCCTCGAGAACGTGCGGCTGCGCCAGCTGCTCAAGATGCGCTTGCCTCCCGCCGCCGTGCCCGAGCAAGTCGCCCGCGTGATCGGGCGCAGCCCGGACAACTGGCACCAGCGTCTGCTGCTCGATCGCGGCCGTGAGCAGGGATTGCAGCTGAACGCGGTGGTCGCGAACGACAAGGGCGCCATCGGCCGCGTCGTCTCGCTCTCGAGCGGCACCGGGCTGGTGAGCTTGATGACCGACCCGCAAAGCGCGATCGCCGTGCTGGACACGCGCACGCGCTCAGCCGGCGTCGTGCAGGGCCAGGGCGACGCCTGGCCGGTGCTGCGCTACATGGAGCAGCCCGAGAAGTGGAAGGTGGGCGATCTGCTCATCACCTCGGGCCTGGGCGGCATCTACCCCAAGGGGCTGCCCGTGGGCCATATCGTGCAGCTGAAGACCGCGAGCGACAGCTTCTTCCCCGAGCTGCGCGTGCAGCCCGCGGTCGATCTCGGCCGCCTCGAAGAGGTGGTCGTGCTGCCGCCGGGCATTTCCGAGATGCCCGTGCCGACGCCCAAGCCGACCACCGCGCCCGCCAAGAACGCGAGCGGCACGCCGCACGTGTCGCCGTCGCCAGGGAAGCTCTGATGGGCGGCTTGTTGCGGCGCTACTCGCGCGTCTGGGTGCTGCTCGCGCTGCTGCCGTTGGCCCTGGTGTGGGAGCTCTCGCCGCTCGCGCGTCTGCCGGTGTTCGGCTGGCGCCTCGATCCGACGCTGGTGCTCGCGATGGCGGCGGGCTTGCTCTTCGGCCCCGGCCCCGGCGCGCTCTACGGCATGATCGCGGGTGCCGGTCAGGACATGCTGCTCGGCGCCGGGCTGCTCTACACGGTCACGAAGGCGATCGCCGGCCTCGCCGCCGGCATCATCAAGCCGCAGATTTACCAGCTCGACTTGCTGAGCACCGTGCTCATGGGCCTCGTCTGGACGGCCGCCGAGGGCCTCGAGGTCGCCATCTATTTGCTGATGCAGGGCCGCACCGAGGTCTGGGACCACTATGCGGCCCTCGCCTTGCCGTTGGGCCTCGCCCA
>DATNPP010000468.1:0-2101 GCA_036703175.1 Oscillatoriaceae cyanobacterium | reverse complement strand
TTGATGCGCCAGCTATCCACGGTCCGGCGATGACGGCGCCGATCGAGCGGGTTCCGCCGCACAATCTCGACGCCGAGCAGGCCGTGCTCGCGGCCATGATGGTGGACCGCGAGGCGATCGCCCGCGTGGCCGAGACGCTGCAGCCCGCGAGCTTCTATCGCCAGGCGCACGCGACGATTTTCGAGGCGATTCTCACGCTGCACGAGCGCGGCGAGCCGGCCGATCTGATCGCGCTGAGCAATCTGCTCGGCGCGCGCAACAAGCTCGAGGAAATCGGCGGCTACGGCTATTTGGTCGATCTGGCGAGCTCGATTCCGACGACGGCGCACGCCGAGTACTACGCCAAGATCGTGGGCGACAAGGCGTTGCTGCGGGCGCTGATACGGGCCGGCAGCGACGTGGTCGCGGCCGCTTTCGCCGAGGAGCTCGACGTCGACACGATTCTCGACAACGCCGAGCGCACGATCCTCGAGGTCGGCCAGCGGCGCAACGCCAGCAGCATGACGCCGATCAAGGAGGTCATTCACCAGGCCTTCGAGACGATCGAGGCGCGCTACGCGGATCATGGCCAGCTTTTGGGCGCGACGACCGGCTTCTACGATCTCGACGGCATGCTCTCCGGCTTCCAGCCGAGCGATCTGCTGATCCTCGCCGCGCGCCCGGCCATGGGCAAGACCAGCTTGAGCCTCAACTTCTGCCGCAACGTGGCCGTCGAGACGCACAAGCCCGTGTTGATCTTCTCGCTCGAGATGTCGAAGGAGCAGCTGGTGCAGCGCTTGCTGTGCGCCGAGGCGGCGATCGACGCGCATCGCCTGCGCACGGGATTTCTGGCCGAGCAGGACTGGAGCAAGCTCACCCACGCGATCGGCACGCTCTCCGAGGCGCCGATCTTCATCGACGACACGGCCAGCATCAGCGTCAACGAGGCGCGCTCCAAGGCGCGCCGCATCATGGCCGAGCACGGCGAGCTGGGCCTCGTGATGGTCGACTATTTGCAGCTCATGAGCTCGGGCGTCTCGAGCCGCGGCGACAACCGCACCGCCGAGATGGGCGCCATCTCGCGCGGCCTCAAGCAGCTCGCGCGCGAGCTGCGCGTGCCGGTGTTGGCGCTTTCGCAGCTGTCGCGCGCCGTCGAGAGCCGTACGGACAAGCGCCCGATGCTCTCGGATCTGCGCGAAAGCGGCTCGATCGAGCAGGACGCGGACATCGTGATGTTCATCTACCGCGACGAGTACTACCATCCCGACACGGACAAGAAGAGCACGGCCGAGGTCATCATCGCGAAGCACCGCAACGGCCCGGTCGGCAAGATCGATCTGTACTTCGAGAAGAACCTCACCAAGTTCCAGTCGATCACGACCAGCTATACTTCCGCGACCTAGCGGCCACTTAGCCAAGTCCGCACGAGCCCGAGCATGCCGATGGGCCCATCGAGCGGAACGCCCCCGTGTGTCCTTACGGATGGGCCCGAGCAGAATCGGCGCCCAGTGCGCCGCCCCCGTCACTCCGACTTGCCTGCATGAAGGGCCGAGACGCAGGGCGCTTCGCTTCGAGCGAACGACCCGGCGTTGCCCGGAACGCTGAATCTTGTTAGTGTCTCGTTACAAGCTTAATCAAACTTAACAATCAGCGCGATTCCACCGCACCGTTCCAGCGCATTCGGCACCCATCACGGCACGCAGCCGCAGGCTAAGGAATTGGGAGGTGCATTATATGCTTAGCGGAAAGTTCTGGATGACCGGCGCTCTCACTCTCGGCCTCATGGCCTACGGCCTGCCCGCCATGGCGGCCTCCGCGGTCGTGATCCAATCGGGCGCCTCGACCGTCAATCGGACGGACGTGTATCAACCCGCCGCGCCGACGCGCTTGCTCACCGTCGAGAAGGGCGTCACGCTGCCGCAAGGTCAGAGCCGCTTCGGCGCGAACCTCGAGCTCGGCGGGCTCGGCGTGAACAGCTCGAGCATGGGGCTCGGCGGCGGCGTGAATCTGCGCGCCGACACCGGCTTGTCGCCCGGTCTTGAAGGCGGCATCAGCGTGACGGGCCTCGGCGCGAGCGGCGCGTCGAACCTGCTCGGCAACCTCGATCTCGACGGCAAGCTCG
>DATNPP010000467.1:0-3019 GCA_036703175.1 Oscillatoriaceae cyanobacterium | reverse complement strand
GTGCTTGTCGCCGTGGTGGCGCTGGTGTTCCTCTTCGTGGTGGTGCGATCGCGCCAAAGAGCCGAGTACGGCGAGATTCAGACGCGCGGCTACAAGCTGCGCACGCGCTTCTTCGTGAGCCTGCTGGTGCTGGGCACGCCGAGTTTGATCGCCACCCTGGTGGGCGGGCTGCCGTACGCGGCGACCCACGGCGACGCCGGCCCCGCGCAGATGGTCGACGCGACGGCGCACCAGTGGTACTGGACCGTCAGCACGGACCACGTCACCGTCGGCACGCCGGTCGAGTTCCGCGTGACCAGCGGCGACGTCAACCACAGCTTCGCGCTCTACGACCCGCAGATGCGCATCGTCGCCGAGACCCAGGCGATGCCCAAGTACACCAACCACCTGCGTTACACCTTCACGCAGCCCGGCACCTACAAGGTCATGTGCCTGGAGTACTGCGGCTTGGGCCACGCCAACATGACCTTCGACATCCACGTTCAGAGCGCGGGAGGAAAGAGCGATGCAACTTGATCACAGGCCGGCGCAGCCGGCGCCCGAACTCCCTCACGACGAGCCGCAGCTGCCTAGCGGCGCCGAACGCCGCGGCGTGCTGGTCTATATGGGCGTCAGCGCCCTGGTGATCGTGCTGATGGTCGTCTTCGGATTGCTGATGCGCATGGCGCAGGGACAGACGATCCACATGTCGCCCACGCTGTTCTACCAGATCATGACGGTGCATGGCGCCGGCGCCGTGGGCATCGTGGGCCTCGGCAGCACGGCGATCATGTGGTACTTTCTGCGCCAGTACGTGAAGCTGGGCCTCGGCGTGCTCTACACGACGCTCGCGATGTTCGTGGTCGGCGTCGCGTCGATTCTGGTCTCGGTCTTCGTCGGTGGCTTCGCCGGCGCCTGGACCTTCCTCTTTCCGCTGCCGGCCACCTCGATGGGCCTGTGGGATCAAACCGCGGCGGCCGGCTTTCTGGGCGGGCTGCTGCTCGTTGGCGCGTCGTTCCTGCTTCTGTACGTCGACGCGGCGCGCGCGATTCTCGCCCGCTACGGCAGCCTCGCCAATGCGCTCGGCTGGCCGCAGATTCTCGGCTTGAAAGACGGCTACGGCCCGCCGCCCGCGGTGGTCGCGTCGTGCATGGCGATCATCTCCGACACGGTCGGCTTGACGGCCGGCGCCAGTGTGCTCGTCATGAGCCTGGTGAACCTCTACAACCCCACCTTCGCGATCGATCCGCTGCTCGCCAAGAGCCTGACCTACTTCTTCGGGCACGTCTTCGTCAACGTGACGATCTACAAGGCCGTGATCGCCGTCTACGAGCTGCTGCCGCGCTACACGAACCGCCCCTGGAAATCCAATCGGGCGTTCCTGATCTCGTGGAACTGCTCGACGGCGCTCGTGATTCTGGTCTTTCCGCACCATTTGCTCATGGACTTCGTGCTGCCGCCCTGGATGCTGATGATGGGCGAGATCGCCTCGTGGATCAACGGCCTGCCGATCCTGTGCGTGACGGCCTACGGCGCGCTGATGATCGTCTACCGCTCGGGCATGCGCTGGAATTTGGCCTCGAGCCTGCTCTTCCTGTCGATGTTCGGCTGGGCGGCGGGCGTGATTCCGGCGATCATCGACGGCACGATCGTCATCAATCAGGTCATGCACAACACGCTGTGGGTCCCGGGCCACTTCCACTTCTACCTGATCCTCGGCGAGGTCTCGATGCTGTTCGGCTTCATGTACTACCTCACGAGCCTCGCCGGTAACGCGAAGGAGACCTGGCTCGATCGCTCGAGCTTCGTGGCCTACGTCGTCGGCGGCCTGGGCATCGCCTTCACCTTCCTGTACTCGGGCCTCGAGAGCGTGCCGCGTCGCTACGCCACGCATCTGCCGCAGTGGCAGGGCTACGATCGCCTCGGCGCGGTGGCCGCGGTGCTGGTGGTCGCGGCGGTGCTGGTGTTCGTCACGCGCTTCCTCACGAGCCTGCGCGCGATCGATCGGGCGGCCTGACCATGCGCGGCCTGTTCGCCTCGCTGTTGACGCTCGTCGTCGGTTCCGGCACCTTCTGGGCCGGCACCGACGGCCTGCAGGCCTTCACGGCCGAGACGGCCTGGCGCCACGAGGTCGCGGCGCATCCTCAGACCCTGCCGGCCGTTTGGCTGCAGGATCAAGACGGGCACGGCTTCCGCTTGAGCGACTATCGCGGCAAGCGGGTGCTCGTCGAGTTCTTCTACACGCGCTGCCAGACGATCTGCAGCATTCTCGGCAGCGGCTTCGCCCGCCTGGACAGACGCCTGCTGCAGCCGGGCGCGCCGCAAGACGTCGCGCTGTTGAGCATCAGCCTCGATCCGCACGACGGCGTGAGCGAACTGGATGCCTACGCGCAGCGCGAGGTCGCCGACGGCCGCACCTGGCGCCTGGCGCGCGCGACCAGCCCGCAAGATCTCGATCGCCTGCTGCGCGCGTTCCACATCATTCGCATTCCGCTCGCGAGCGGCGGCTTTCAGCACAACGCCGCGATCAACGTGCTCGATCGCCAGGGCCGCCTCGCAGCGGTCGACGATTTCGCGCATCCCGAGCAGGTGCTGGACGCGATCGTTGGTGCGCGGCCATGAGTCCCGCACGACTCGGCCTCGGCCTTCTCGCCGTGCTCGCCTTGCCGCCCGTGGCGACGCGCATGGAGTCGCTAATGGCGACGCACATGACGCTTCAGATGCCGCTGCTGGTGCTGTCCGGCTACTGGCTGGGCCGCGCGCTCGAGCCGCGCTGCCCGCGCTGGCTGCGCGACGCGAACGCGGGCGGCGTCGCGGGCACGCTGCTCGCGGCTTTTACGCTCTCGCTCTGGATGCTGCCGCGCTGGCTGGACGGCGCGCTCGACAGTGGCTGGATCGAGCTCGCCAAGTTCGTCACGCTGCCGCTGCTGGCCGGCTTGCCGCTGGCGTTGAGCTGGCGGCGGCTCGCGCCGGTGCTGCGGGGCTTTCTGCAGCTCAACGTGCTCTCGATGCTCGGTTTCATGGGCTGGCTCTACCTCGT
>DATNPP010000451.1:0-3860 GCA_036703175.1 Oscillatoriaceae cyanobacterium | reverse complement strand
ATTCGCAGCGAGTTCGTCCAGTCTCCCGAGAAGAAGCACCTGCGCCTGGTGCTCGCCACGCTGCAGCGTGAGCTGACGAGCAGCCCGCAGGCCGTGGCACAGACGCTGCGCAAGCTCGCGGCCGATCCCGAACACGACGCGGACAGCCGCGCCCGGCTGCAGCGCTACCTCGAAGCGGCCGAGGCGATTCCGGTCTGCCGCAAGGCCCGCGCGCTCGGCGAGCTGCTCGAGCGCTTCCCCGACGAGCAGTTTCTGGTCTTCACCGAGTTTCGGCGCACGCAGGACCACCTCGTCGAATACCTCGGCGGCTTCGGACATGACGTGGTGGCCTTTCACGGCGGGCTCGACGTGCAGGCAAAAGAGGCGGCGATCGCCCGCTTCAAAGCCGGCGCGCGCGTGCTCGTCTCGACCGAGAGCGGCGCCGAGGGGCGCAATTTGCAGTTCTGCCGCACGCTCGTCAATTACGACCTGCCCTGGAATCCCATGCGCGTCGAGCAGCGCATCGGCCGCCTGCACCGATTGGGCCAGACGCGCCCCGTGCAGATCTTCAATCTGGCCGCCAACGACACGATCGAGAGCTACGTGCTCGAGCTGCTGGCCCACAAGATTCGCATGTTCGAGCTGGTCGTGGGCGAGCTGGATTTGATCCTCGGCGAGCTCGCGGCCAAGAAGTCCTTCGAGGAGCTGCTCTTCGACGCCTGGCAAACGGCGCGCAGCGACGCCGGCTTCGCCGAGCGCCTGGACGAGCTCGGCGACATGGTCGTTCAGGCACGCAGCGACTACGCCGCCGTCAAGCGGGCCGGCCAACTGCTCAGCGAAGTCCTGGAAGGTTCCGCCGAGTTGCTCGAGGAAGCGCTCGGATGAACGCGTTCGAACAATTCACGCGGGACTTTTTCGAAACCCTGGGCGCGACCGTGACGCCGCGCGGCGAGCGGCTGGCCGTGACTCTCGAGCCGACACTGGCGGAGCACTTCGGCGCGGCCGAGCTGCTGTTGACCTTCATGCCGCACGACACGTCGGGCGAGCTCGTGGCCTACGGCAGCCACCGCTTCGAGCAGATGCTCGCTCACCTCGCCACACGCGGGCGCTCGACGGCTTGCCTGTTACCCACCATCGACACGCCGCCGGTCGAGCCGCGGGCGCTCAACGGTGAATGCCTGCCGCTCGCTTCGGCCGAGAGCCCGCGCGACTACTTTCTGCTGCACTACCAGCTCGCCTGCGTCAGCGACGAACGCATCGAGCATCTGCGCGCGTACTGCCTGGACGCCGAGGGCCACGCGGCGCCTGAAATCGCCGAATGGCTGGAGGCCGCGCGAGGCGGAACGCCGTTGAGCGGAACGCTCCATCTGCCGCTGGCCGTCGAGGCGACCGCCGAGACGCAGGTGCTCGCGGAAGCCGATCGCCTCGCGACCGAGCTCGAGAAGCCGCTTCTGGAGCGCTTGCATCGCGTCTCGGGCCGTTTGGTGGCCTACTACGAGGAATTGATGGCCGACGTGCCCGTGCGTCGGCGCAAGGGGCAAAGCGAGATCGAGGCGCTCGAAGCCGCGGAATCGGAGCGCTGGCGTCTGCGGCGCGAGCTCGAGCACAAGCTGGCCGAGGAGACCGCGAGGCATCAGTTGCGCGTGCAGGTCCGCCGCATCAGCCTGGCGCAAGCCCGGGTGCCGGGGCAGTTCAAACGCTACCGCTTCGTCACGCGTCACGCGGAGCGCGAGGTGGCCGTCTGGCACAATCGCCATACGGGCAGCCCCGAGTGGCCCGGTTGCCAGCGGTGTGGCGCGCAGGACGGCCATTGGGGCCTTTGTGCCGAAAAGCATCTGGTGTGCGAAACTTGCCTCGGGCATTGCAGCACGTGCGATCGCGACCTGTGCACGAGCGAGCTGACGGCGTGCGCGTTATGTGACAATCCTGCCTGTGCCGGCTGCCTGGAGGACTGCACCACGGGGCATGCCGTCTGCCGAGAGCACCTCGCGCCGTGCTCATGTTGCGGGCAGGCCTTTTGTGGCGATTGCCTGACGGATTGCCCTGAGTGTGCGCCATCCGTGCGCCTCGCCTCCGCGCACGGCGAAAACTGCGGCGTGTGCCGTCGCACGTTATGTGCCAGCCATCGCCGCCGCTGCGCGTGGTGCGGGGGTGTGGTCTGCGAGTCGGACACGGCCAGCTGTCCGGGCTGTGGCGATCGCCTCTGCGCGAGCCACCTGGGGCCGTGCGTCCAGTGTGGCATCGCCTACTGTGAGCGCTGCCGCGACCTCGAAGAATCCCACGGCCACGCCGCCGCCTGCCGCGCCTGCACGGCCGTCGGCGACGCGATGAGCGCGCCGCCGGACTGGCTTTCGAACCTGCCGCAAGCGCCGCGTTACGGACGCTGGACGGCGATCGAGAACGAGACCTATCGCTATCTGCTGGGGCACGGCCTCATGGGCGATTGCCTGGTCGTCACGGACGCCGACGGCCGGCCCGTGATGGACAAGGAGATCGGATTCTGGCGCAAGCACTTCGGCTGGGGCCGTCCGTAGCCCCGGCCGGGCAAACGCACGAAAACGCGCGTATTTCGATGCTTGTCTCATGGATGCATCTTCGTTAGAATGGGAGTCGCTGTACGAAAGGAGCCTCTGGCATGTCCGCCAACGCCGATCGCATCGAACGTTTTCTGATCAACCTGGAGTGGCCGCACGAGCGCCTCGACGAGACCTTGTGGCGCACCCTGTACCAGGGCGACCTGCAACTCCACGAGATCTTCATTTCGGCGGACGAGGACGGCTGCGTCTCCTTCCGCAGCCGCGTCTGCGGCGCGCCGAAGGCCGAGTCGACGCTGACGGTTTACCGTCACCTGTTGCGCCTGAACAGCCTGATTCCGCTCACCAAATTCTGCATCGCGGCCAGCGGCGACGTGTTCGCGCTGCTCGATCTGCCGACGCAGGACATCGTGCAAGACGAGTTCCGCGCGGCGCTGACGGCGATCGTCAACCATGTGGACCACTACGACAACGAGATCATTGCGCTTTGCGAGGATCCGGCCCGTCGCTCCTCGTTCGAGGATCCCGTCGCGTCGACTTAAACCCGCCGCCACGCTTCGAGTGCCGAATTGCCGGGCAACCGCTGGTGGTGCCCGGCTCAGCGCTCATGGCGATGTGCTATAATGGGGACGAAAAGGCCTTTCAGGTCTGACGCCCCGTGGCGAGGGAAGAGGGGCATGTCGCGGTCAATGCTTGCCGTCCGAAAGGAGCTCCATGGATCCTGCGAGTCCATACCCCGGTATCGATCTGTTGGCCGGACTCATTCTCATCGCCGTCAGCGTTCTGGGTGTCGCTTTCTTTTCCAGCTCTGAAGCGGCGATCATCTCGCTCAACAAGCTCCGCGTGCGCATGCTCGCGGAACAGGGCCTCAAGAGCGCCCAGCGCCTGCAACGCATGGCCCAGCGGCGCGATCGCCTCGTCGGCACGATCCTGCTCGCCGAAAACGCGCTGATCGTTCTCGCCGCCACCGTGGCGGGCTATCTCGCGCTCAAATACTTCCACCACGCCTCGTGGCTCGCGGCGATCGCCAGCTCGGCCGCGATCACCGCCGTGGTGGTGCTCGTGGGCGAGATCATTCCGAAGACCTTCGCGGCCCAGAATGCGGACCGCTACGCGCTCTTGATCGCGCGCCCGCTCGTCTGGGTGATGCGCGCCCTCTGGCCGCTGGTGTGGGTTTTCACGGCCGTCGCGCGCGTGTACGTGCACCTCTTCAATTTGCTCTTCCGCACGCATCAGGAACTGGCGCTGCCGCTCATCACCGAGCAGGAGCTGCAGATGCTGCTCGCGGACGTCGAGCAGCAGGGCGTGCTGGAGCAATCCGAGACCGAGATGATCCGCTCCGTGATC
>DATNPP010000449.1:0-3253 GCA_036703175.1 Oscillatoriaceae cyanobacterium | reverse complement strand
CGGCGCCATCGCAGCCCGCCTGGAGAGTACTCACCGCACCGCGCGCCCCCAAGCGGCGCGTGCCGCGCAGCTGGGCGATTGCCCTCGGGGCCTTGCTTCTGTCCACGCTGGCGCTCTACGTGCACACCGTGGCGCAAGAGGCGCACCTGGAGCGCTTGCAGGTCGACCTCCGCCGGCTGCACGACGAGAACATCGCCAGGCGCTCGGAGCTGGCCTCGATCCAGAACCCGGCGCGCATCGCCCAGCAGGCCACCACGGCGCTCGGCATGCAAGAGCCGAAGGAAGTCGTCTTCCTCAACAAGCCGGTCTCCGAGCTCAAGGCGGCGCCCGACAACGTGATCCCGCCGCCGCCGGCCGTCGTGCACGAGGGCTTCTAGCAAATCGTATGGCCGCCACCTCGCCCTCGGTGATTCGTAAACGGGCCCTCTGGGTGCTCGGTGGCCTCTCGCTGGGCACGGCTTTGCTGGTCGGGCGGCTGGTCTATTTGCAGGTCTTCGATTCGGGCAAGCTCTCGGCGCTCGCCCAGGCGCAGCGCACGCGCACGATCGACCTCTCGGCCAAGCGCGGCGAGATCGTCGACATCAACGGCAAGGAGCTGGCCGTCTCGATCGACGCGTATTCGATCTACGCGATTCCGCACGAGGCCAAGGACTTCGACGCCCCCAAGACCGCCGCCGCGCTGGCCCCGCTGCTCGGTATGACCGCCGACGAGTTGCAGGGCCACCTGTCGGGCAGCACCTTCCGCTGGCTCAAGCGGCAGGTGGACGAATCGACGCGCCGCAAGATCGAGGCCCTCAAGCTGCCGGGCATCGGCACCGTGCGCGAGACCAAGCGCCTGTATCCCAACGGCACGCTCGCGGCGACGCTGCTCGGCTTCGTGGGCGTGGACAATCAGGGCCTCGCGGGCGTCGAGCTCTCCTTCGACAAGGTGCTGCGCGGCCCGCATCGCAAGCTGCAGGTGCAGGTCGACGCATACGGCCGCGAGATTCTGCGCGAGGGCACCACCGCCCCCCTGGCCTCGTTCATGGCCGAGGGCAGCCAGGTGGTGCTGACGATCGACGAGGATTTGCAGGCGATCGCCGAGCGCGAGCTGAACGGCGAGATGCAATCCTCGGGCGCCGAGCGCGGCGCCGTGCTGATCATGGAGCCCCAGACCGGCAACCTCGTGGCCTACGCCGTGGCGCCGACGTTTGACCCCAACCACTACGCCGATTACTCCTGGAGCGTGATCAAGAACTGGCCGGCCACCGACGTCTACGAACCCGGCTCGACCATGAAGATCTTCACGATCGGCGCCGCGCTGGACCACGGCACGATCACGCCCGACCAGCAGTTCGTTTGCCCGCCGCTCATTCGCGTGGACGGTCGGCCCATCTCGGATCACGAGGCGCCCAAGACGCCGCGCGTTCTGACGCCCTTCGAGATCATGGAGCAGAGCTCGAACGTCGGCGCGACGAAGATCGCTTTTACGATGCCGCCGTCCGAGCATCGCGCCTTCCTCGAGAAGATGGGCTTCGGCCACCTCACGGGCTCGGGCATCCTCGGCGAATCGCGCGGCGACGTGCCGGAATTGCCCTGGGCGCACATCCGCCAATCGACGATCGCCTTCGGCCAGGGCATCTCCGTGACGCCGCTGCAGATTCTGACGGGCGTCGCGGCCGTCGCCAACGGCGGCGTGCGCGTCGAGCCGCGCCTCATCGACCGCGTGGTCGATGCCAAGGGCCAAACGACGCAGACCTTCCCGGTCAAGGTCGTCGGCCGCGTGATGCAAGCCAAGACCTGCGAGGAATTGATCGCGCTGCTCAAGCGCGTCGTCGCGGGCGGCACCGGCACGTACGCCCAGGTGCCGGGTTATGTGCTCGCGGGTAAGACAGGAACGGCGCAGAAAGTGCGTGCCGACGGCATGGGCTACTCGCCGGACGTGGTCGCCTCGTTCGTGGGCCTGGTGCCGGCGGATCAGCCGCGCTACGTCATGCTCACGCTGCTCGACGCGCCGCAGAAGGTCCACTGGGCCAGTTTGACGGCCGTGCCCCTGTGGGGCCACATCGCCGCCGACATCTTCCGCTTGCGCGGCATTCGCCCCACCGCCCCTTTGCCCTCCGGTTCCCCCTCGCCGTTGCCGACGCCCAATTTGCATGACGATCACTGATCTGCTGAGCCTGCTCGCCAACCCCGCCACCGCGGGGCTTCCGGGCCATCTGAACGACCGAATCGACAGCGTCACCTACGACTCGCGCCAGGCCGGCCCCGGCGTGCTCTTCGCGGCGTTGCCCGGCACGCGCGTGGATGGCCACGCCTTCCTCGTGCAGGCCGCCGCCCAGGGCGCGACGGCCGCACTGGTGAGCCGGGACTGGCTGGCGGCGAACACGCCGCCTTTGCCGGCAATCGGCGTCGAGGACGTGCGCGTGGCGATGGCCCGCGTCGCCTGTGAGCTCGCCGGGCATCCGAGCCGCGCGCTCGAACTCGTGGGCGTCACGGGCACCAACGGCAAAACGACGACCACGCACCTGATTCGCGCCGTGCTGGAACAGGCGGGCGGCAGCGCCGGCTTGCTCGGCACTCTCGGCGCCGAGTTCGGCACCGAGCGGATTTCGACCGGCCACACCACGCCGCAGAGCCCCGATCTGCAGCGCGTGCTCGGCCGCATGCGCGACGCGGGCGTGCGCGGCGTGGCGATGGAGGTCTCCTCGCACGCGATCGATCAGGCGCGCGTCTACGGCTGCGCGTTCCGCGTCGCCGTCTTCACCAATCTGACGCAGGACCACCTGGACTACCACGGCACGCTCGAGGCCTACGCCGAGACCAAGATGCGCCTGTTCAACTGGCGCGGCACGGGGTTGCCGCCGAGCCACGCCGTCATCAACCTGGACGATCCGTACGGCGCGCGCTTCCAGCAGGCCTCGGGCGCGCCGGTGATCACCTACGGCATCGACTGCGGCCCCGCGGCGCTGCTCTGGGCGTCCGAGCTCGAGAGCAGCGCGGCCGGCTCGCGCTTCGTCGTCCACTGGAAGGGCGATCGCTATCCGGTGGCGCTGCCTTTGCCGGGTCGCTTCAACGTCTACAACGCCCTCGCGGCTTTCGGCGCGGGCCTCGCTTTGGGCTTCGACCCATCGAGCGTCGCCGTCGCGCTGGCCCGCGTGACGGGCGTGCCGGGCCGCGCGGAAGTGGTGAGCCCGCCGGGCTGGCCCTACGCGGTCTGGGTGGACTACGCCCACACGCCCGACGGCCTCACGAACGTGCTGTCCGCCGCGCG
>DATNPP010000425.1:0-3815 GCA_036703175.1 Oscillatoriaceae cyanobacterium | reverse complement strand
TCGTGCGGAATCCCTTTCAAGACGGATTGGGCGTAGGCGCGTAGCATCCGGTAGTGTGCGCCGGTGTCGGATACCTGCCCGGTGCGGTGGTCCGCGCCGCCGACCAGCAGCACGTCCGCGTCCGCTTGCGCGACGAGGCGCCAGTAGTGATAGGGCGTGTCCGTGTCCCAGGCGAGAATCGACGGCAGCGCGCCGCGCGGCACCCGCCACCCGAGCACGTAGCTTTCGTAAGCCTGCACGCGCGTGGCGAACAGGGCGTCCGTGACGACCATGCGCGTGGCGACCACCACGTCTCGCGCGCTCACCACGCATCCGTTGGCCTCGAGCAGGCACGGATCGCCGAAATGGACGCGCTCGACGTGCGATTTTTCATAGATTTGAACCCCCATGCGCGTGAGGCACTCGGCCAGGCCGAACAGGTAGCGCAGGGGATGGAACTGGCCTTGATGGGCGACGCGCATCGCGCCGTGGCGCATCGGCGGCAGCGCACGCTCGCGCGTGAAATCCGCCACGAAACCCAATCGACGCGCGAGGTGCGCCTCGGCGTCGACGCGCTCGGCCGCGTCCGCATCCGCGGCGAAATAGTAAGCGGGCACCCGGCGCCAGTCGCAATCGAGCGCCTCGCGGCGCACGACGTCCTCGATGAAGCCGATCGCGAGCCGCCCCGCCTGCCACACGCCGCGGGCCGTCTCGTCGTCATAGTCGCGGCACAGCTGCGACAGGGACGTGTCGAAGATCTGCGTGATCATCGCCGTGGTGTGGCCCGTCGTGCCGCTGCCGAGGCGGCCCTGCTCGAGCACCGCCACGCGCTTGCCGGCGCGGGCCAGGGCGTAGGCCGTGGTCAGGCCCGTGAGCCCGCCGCCGATGATGGCCACGTCCACGCGCGCGTCCGCCGAGAGCGGCGCGTAAGGGCGCGCTTCCGCCGACGCCTGCCAGATCGATTCGTGTCGCATGCCCGCCATCGTGCGCACCTCCAGGTCCATATTAGGCGCGCAGGGGCATGGTTCCTAGCGTCGAGCGGGCTCCCAAAACCGGACCCCCCTGGTCGAAACCAGGGGGGTCGAGGAGAGGAGGAAGGAGAAGGAGGAAAGAGCAGGCAATTGCGGTCGATGACCGCTTCCAATTCTCAGAATAGATCGGCTCGCCCGCGCGGGCAACACAACTTTTGTAAACTTGGAAAATGACGCGGATCCGCTTGCCTGCTTAATGTGCAGAAAAAAAGGAGGGCCGAAGCCCTCCCGTCGACACGCCGTCAACCCCGTCGTGTCTGTACCGCCTTGACGATCCAGAGCAGGATTACCGCGCCGATAAAGGCGACGATGACACTCCAGACATTCAACCCTGTGGCGCCTGCGGCGCCGAACGCGCGGAAAATCCAACCCCCGATGATCGCGCCGATCATGCCGACGACGATGTCGACCAACCAGTTGGTTCCGGTTCCCGGCACCACCCAAGTTGCCAACAAGCCGGCAATCAGGCCGACGATGATCCAGGCCAACAAAGACATGGGCACCCTCCTTTCCCACCAGGTGACAACCCCACATTAGAGACCATGTAAAGGTTTGTAAACAACCGGCGAGGGGTTCTGAACGCTCCTTCGCTCAGGCGTGCGGTTCTCGCAGGCCGCGAAGGAACAACAACACGCCGACGGCCGTGGCGAACGCGAAGAGCGGGCTCCAAATGTTGAGTCCCAGCACACCGGCCGCGCCGAAATTTCCGAACAGCCAGCCTCCGAAGAGGCCGCCCACCAGGCCCGCGACGAACGTCACGAGGCGCTGGGCCGCCGGAAGCCCGGGCATCAAGGCCCCAATCACGCCCACCAGCAATCCGGCCAATCCCCAAGCGATTTCGGTCATGAGCTTGCCTCGCCACGGCGGCAGGCGATCCGGCCGCCGCATTCCCCTTTAAGCCTAGCCGCCTCGCCGTGGCCCCGAAACAGAGAGGGGAGGATTAAGTTTTGTTTGCCGCTGGCCGGGCCGCGGGCGCCCGTGGTAGAACAGGAGAGCGCCATTCGGAGGAGTGTCCCATGCCGAAGCCCGCCGTCTTTCTGGATCGCGACGGCACCTTGAACGTGGAAGCCGGTTACATCAGGAACCTGGACGATCTGCGGCTCATGCCGGGAGCGGCGGACGCGATTCGACGCCTGAACGCGGTGGGGGTGCCGGCGATTCTCGCGACCAACCAGTCCGGCCCGGCGCGGGGCTACTATCCCGAATCCTGGGTGCAGGCGCTCAACGCGCGGCTGATGTCGCTGCTCGCGGCCGAAGGCGCACACCTGGACGACGTGTTTTACTGCCCGCACCACCCCGAAGGGGTGGTCGAGGCGTTCACGCAGGATTGCCGCTGCCGCAAGCCCGAGACGGGCATGCTCGAGGACGCGGCGGCCAAGCACGGGCTCGATCTGAGCGCCTGCTACATGATCGGCGACAAGTCCACCGACGTCGAGGTGGGCCAGCGCGCGGGCTGCCGCACGGTCCTGCTGCGCTCGGGCTTCGGCGAGCAAGTGCTCGCGGGCACCTATCAATGGCCGGTCGAACCGGACCATATCGCTCTCACGGTGGTCGAGGCGATCGATTGGGTGCTGACCGATCTCGAGAGCCGCCGACCGGTGGCCCGTGGGTAAAGGGCTTCTCGGCGTCGCCTCGGCGATCGCGGTGCTCACGCTGCTCTCCAAGGGCTTCGGTTTCTTCCGCGAGCTGGTCGTCGCGGCCGGCTTCGGCGCCGGCGTGGCGAAAGACGCCTACACGGCCGCCTACATCATTCCGGCCTTCTCGTTGATCATGCTCGGCGGCCTCACCGGGCCGTTCCACACTGGCGCGCAGAAGGTGATGACGGCCATGCGAGGACGCGGCGAGGACGAAGCCGTGCCCGGCGTGATGGCGACGATTCTGCTGGCCGTCACGCTCATCATGGGCGCGCTCTCGGTGGTCGCCTACTTCGAGGCGCCCTGGCTGATTCGATTGGTCGCCTCGCAGGCGAGCCCGGACGTGTTCGCCATGGCGGTCGCCCAGTTGCGCGTGATGAGCCCGCTGGTGCTCATCGGCGGGCTCGTGGGCATTTTGTGCGGCATCAGCAACGATCGCGGCGATTTCACGCTGCCGAGCCTCTCGCCGCTCATCGCGAGCGTGGCGGTGATCGTCGCGGTGCTCTGGCGCCGGGGCGATCCGATGGCGCTCGCCTGGGGCACGATGCTGGGCGGCGTGGGGCAGTTGCTGCTGCAGGCGCCCGCGGGCGTGCAGTTGCTGCGCAGCGGCCCCATCCGCTGGGAGTTCAAGCACGCCGAGGTGCACAGCCTGTTCTGGCTGTTGCTGCCCGCCTCGATCAGCTCGACCGTCGGCACGCTCAACGTCATCATCGGCACCAACTTCGCCTCGGCGCTGCCCAAGGGGCAGATCGGCATCTTCGATTACGCCAACAAACTCATTCAGCTGCCCTTGGGCATTCTGATGACCGCGCTGCTGATTCCGGTGTTTCCGCTGCTCACGCAGGCCGTCGTCGCGGGGGACCAGGATGGCCTGTTCAGGCGCCTCAATCAGGGCATCAGCACGATCGCGCTCTCCACGCTGCCGCTGATCGCGGTGTTCGTCGCGGCGGGACGTCCGATCGTCGCCGTGATGTACCAGCGCGGCGCCTTCACGTCCGATGCCACCAAGCTCACCTACGAGGTGCTGGCCTTCGCGGCCCTGGGCATCTTCACCTACGCCTCGCGCGACATGATGATCCGGGTCTTCTACGCCCTCGACGACAGCCGCACGCCGCTGCTGGTCAGCCTGTTCTCGATGGGCACCACCGCCGCCGGAATGTGGCTCGTGATT
>DATNPP010000398.1:0-2597 GCA_036703175.1 Oscillatoriaceae cyanobacterium | reverse complement strand
CCGCCATCTGCTGCTGCCACTGGGGATCCTGGTAGGAAGCCATTCTTCATCTCCTTGCTATGACGCACGCGATCGCATGATTATACCGGTTGCTTGTCGCTTGGCCAAACGAAAAGCCCCCGGCGCGGCCGGGGGCTGCCTTCGGATTCTATGGTTCGCCCGCAGAGAGAGGAAAACCCTGTGGGCAGAACGTCTGACGCGTAGGCGGCGCCGCGTCCGGGCCGTCGTCCCACAGCGGCGCGTTCTCGATCAGCACCAGGTACGAGATGACGGAGACCCCCAGGTAAAGGCCGAGCATCGTCAACATTCGCACACCCTCCTTCGAGCATAACGGCGTCTTTCAGCCTATCAACGCGATGTTGCGACGGGATGGCACGAAGATGAAGCCAAGATGAACCCGGCGTGAATCGGCCAAGCAAGCGGGCTCCGGGAAATTGCGCAAGTTTTGTAGATAAAATATATATACATAATGTGTTATGTATAAATGGAGGATTGGCCCATGCGCCCATGGCTGCTCTGCATTCTGCTGCTCGTGTTGTCCGGCACGCCGATGGCGCGGGCCGATCAGATCGTCACCTGCTCGAAGGTCCGCGTGCAGGTGCAAGGCGCGGTTCGGCATCCAGGCGTCTACTGGATGCCGATCGGCAGCCGCGTGGCCGAGCTCATCGAGCGCGCAGGCGGCCCCCGCAAGGATGCCCAGCTCAAGGGCCTCGACCTGGCCGAGCTGCTGCAAGACGGCGAGCTCTGCTACGTGCCCACCTTCAAGGAAACCATGCCGCCGCCCTCGCCCAGTCCTTTGCCTGCAGCGACGATGCGCCGCCGTCGCGCGGCCGCCAAGACGCTGGCTCCTGGACAACGCATCGACCTGAATCGCGCCGATGAAGCCACGCTCGAAGAGCTGCCGGGCATCGGCCCCGGCCTGGCGGCGGCGATTCTGCAGGAGCGCGCCAAGCTGGGCGGGCGCTTTCGCTCGCTGGACGATTTGCGCGAGATCGCCGGCTTCGGCCCGAAGCGCCTGGAGCGCCTTCAGTCCCTCGTGACGCTCGACTGATGCTCGGTGCCGCGCTGCTCGGCGTGATGCTCGGCATCGCCGTGGCCCCCTGGCTCGTGGCCGGCCCCTGGCCTCTATTGGGCTTGCCGGCTGTGGCGGGTCTGGCCTCGCGCTGGCGAAAGCTGGCCTTGGCGCTGTTGCTGGTCGGGCCCGCCGCCTGGTGGGCGCAGGGTCACGTTCCGCATTTGGGGCCGCACGACGTCTCGGAACTGGCTTATCGGCGCTTCACGCGCCTGGTCGGCGTGGTGAGCCAGCCACCGAGCGGGGATGCGCGTAAGTGGCATACCACGCTCACGGTCGAGCGCGCGACCTGGCCACGAGGACGCGTGGTCACGGGCCAGCTGCTCGCGAGCTGGGCCTCGCCACGGCGGCCGATGGTGGGGGAGCGCTGGGCGATCGCCGGGCGCGTACATCGTCCCGGAGGGCCCCAGAATCCAGGCGATTTCGACCTCGCCGGCTTTCTCGCACGCCGCGGCATCTATGCCACGATGCACGCCGAATCGGCACACCGGCTCGGCCTGGCTTCTGCTTGGCGGGCGGCGTATGGCCTCGACGTCTGGCGCATGCGCTTGCTGGCCGGGCTGGGATGCGGGCTTTCCGCGTCGGACGCCGCGCTGCTCGGCAGTTTGATTTACGGCAACGGCGCGGATCCGGTCGATCCGGCGATCGCCGGCGCCTTTCGCATGGTCGGCCTCGCGCATCTGCTGGCGGCCAGCGGCCTGCAGTTGACGCTACTCGCCGGGCTGCTGTACGCCGCGGCGCGCAAACTGGGCGCGCCTCCCTGGCTCGCGGCCTTGCTCGCCGTGCCGGGCGTCGTCGGCTACTGCGCCGTCACGGGCGCGCCGCCGAGCATGTGGCGCGCCACGATCATGGCGTTGATGGCGCTCGGCGGTCAGGCGCTGGGACGGCGCGGGGCGCCCTGCGCGTCGCTGTACGTCAGCGCGATCGCCCTCTTGCTCTCGGCGCCGCAAGACGTGTTCGACATCGGCTGGCAATTCAGCTACCTCGCGACCTACGCGTTGATGCGCTTGGGCGCCTGGCTTGCGACCAAGCCGTTGCCGCTGCCCGAGCGGCTCGTCGGCGCCGTGCTGGTGCCGATCGTGGCCTGGGCGTGGGTGACGCCGCTGCAGGCGGCGCGGTTCGGCACCTGGAGCGCGGTTGCGCTGCCGGTCAACTGGCTCGCGGATCCGATCGTCATGGGGCTCACTCCCTGGGGGCTCGCCGTGTCGCTGCTCGGCGTCGTCTGGCCGGCGGGCGCGGCGATCGCCAATCGATTGACCGCCCTCGCCCTGCGGCTGCTGCTGGCCCTGGTGAACACCTTCGCAGCGATGCCCGCGAGCAACCTCGAGGCGCCCGCCCTGGGGGTGGCATGCCTGGCGGGAATCTACGGGGCGCTCTGGTGTGGGTTGCGGCATCCGCGCTGGGCGATCGCGTGCCTTCTCGCCGCGCTGCTGGCCTATCCTCGCCCCAGCGCGGCGACCAGGCTGGAGCTGAGCTTTCTGTCCGTCGGCCAGGGCGACGGCATCGCGATTCGCACGCCGCACGG
>DATNPP010000391.1:0-2807 GCA_036703175.1 Oscillatoriaceae cyanobacterium | reverse complement strand
TCTCCTCGGCGCCGGGCGGCCAGGCCTGAATCTGATGCAGCTTGCCGTCGGCGAAGCTGAGCACGAGGCGCGCGGCCGGGCGCGGCGGATTGTATTGCCAGGTGGTGTCGGACTTCGTCTGGGGCGTGCCGAGGATCGCCTGAACGGCGGCTTGCGGCATGCCGAGCCGCACGCCCGCGAGGCCCGTTTCACGCAACCACAGCGGATTGGATTGCGGCGCGCGTCGCGCCGCGGCTTCGAGCGCCGTGGCGTTCGGCGTGGCCGCCCGCAGGCTCGGCACCCAATCGAGCGCCGACGTGGCGGTTTGCGCACAACCCGCCAGCAACGCGGCGAGAACGACGGCGCGCCGCATTCAGCGCGTGCTCTCCTGCGCGGCCAGTTGCTCTTCGGCCGCCGCCTCGCGACGACCGGCCAGGAAGGTGAAGAGCAGCAGCAATCCGACGCCGACGTCGATCGAGACGTCCGCGATGTTGAAGATCGGGAAGACGTTCTGGCCGTGGTTCTGGAGGTCGAACATGTCGACCACGTAGCCCAAGCGCGCGCGATCGAGGAAGTTGCCCAGCGCGCCGCCGAGCAAAAAGCCCAGCCCCGCCATCTGCAGCCAGCTGCGCTCTTTCAATCGCGCGGCGTAGACGATGATGCCCAGCGCCACGGCGCCGGCGATCGCGATCAGCAGCCAGCGCTGGCCCCAGAGCATGCTCCAGGCCGAGCCGAAGTTCTGCGTGTAGGTCAGCGCGAAGTAGCCGGGGACCAACGGAATCGAGGGATAGTGCAGCATCATGTGGGTCACGACCCAATGCTTGAGCAGCTGATCCGCCGCCAGGGCACCCAGCGCATACACAAACAGGCTGGGAAGCTTGAGCGCCGACTTGTTCAACGGGAGACTCCTTCGAGAACGACAATTGACGTCATTTTACCACAGGGGGCGAGCACCCTCGTGCGCAACAAAAAAGCGGCCGGAAAATCCGGCCGCTTGATTTTCGATTTTAGCGATATTGGCTGGGGTTCGCGACGATCGCCCGCAGCTGCTTCTCGGCCTTCTTGAGGCGGCGGCAGACTTCCATCTGCGAGATGCCCAGCCGGCGCGACAGCTCCGCCTGGGTGAGATCGTCGAAGTAGCGCATCTTGAGGAGCTCGCGCTGCGAATCGGGCAAATGGCGCATGGCCTCGGTGAGCACCAGGCGCTCGTCGCGCTCGCTGAAGTGCGCATGCGAGCTCGAGGGATCCGCGAGCGTGTTGAGCAGCGAGCGCTGCTCGTCGTCGTCGTCGCCGCCGCACTCTTGATCGAGCCACATGACCGTCACGCGGCGATCGTAGACGCGCGCTTGATCGATCTGCTCGGTGGTGACGTTGAGGGCCTCGGCGAGCTCGTGGTTGGACGCCTCGCGGCCGAGGCGGTGGCTCAGCTCCTGGGTCACCTGACGCAGGCGGTACGAGAGCTCCTGCAGCGCGCGCGGGCCGCGGACGAGGGTCTGGCGATCGCGCAGGTAGTGGCGGATGTGGCCGGTGATGAAGTGGACGGCGTAGGTCTTGAACTCGGTGTTGTGACCGGTCTCGTAGCGGTTGATGGCTTCCAGCAATCCGATCGAGCCCACCTGAATCAGGTCTTCCACAGGATCCGTGCTGCGACGGGCCAGACCACGCGCGATCTTGTGGACAAGAGGCAGGTACTCGTGTACCAGCTTTTCTTTCTCCTTGGGACTCGCACCGGCGTAAACCTTGTTCATTCAGGTCTCCTTAGTGACGGGGGAGTGAGTTCCTCAACCGTAAGGGATGGTAACGTATTCTCGTGCTCGCATCCAGTCAAGTTTTGTGAAGGGTCTTTGATCGGTGTAATATTACGTTAAGTTCGGCTTGGCGCGGTGGGCCACAATCCCTAGGGTCATGCGCCTTTGAGGGCTTAACCCGACGCAAGATTCATGCCACATGGATTTAACACTCTGACGATCGGGCAGCCCTTTATGTTCCGATCTGAACGCCCGGCGTGATCGGCCGCTCGCGATCTGCTAGGATCGCAGATCTCGCCCGCTTTGCGATCGAAGGTCTTGCGTGCCGATTCCCGATGCCAACGCCATTTTCCGGTGCCAGCTGACAGCGGAGCAGCTGGCCGCCGATCTCGCGCCGCTGGGGCGCGAGCTGGCCGACGCCTGCGAGGCGGCTGTCCCCCGCTCTTCGGAAGCGCCGAATGCGGCGCGATTGGCGCTCGAGACGGCGTACGCGCTGGCGATCAAGCTGGTGCGGGCGCGTGTGGGCCTGGAGCTCGCGGGGACGACGTCTTTCGCGCTGCTCGCGCGCGGCGAGGACGACGCGCTGCGCGAGTGGTTCCGGTCGCTTGAGGCCAACTGCCCGTTGGAGCCGGATCCACGCTATTCATGGTACGTGGCGAACTGGACGCCCGGAATCGCGTCTGCGCTGCGCGCCGTGCTCGCGCGGCTCGAGGGCTACGACGGCCGGGCCCCCCTCGAGGCGCCGCACGGCCGGGGCGATCTCTTTCGCGCGCTCTATCAGGAAATGTTTCCGGCCGCCTGCCGCCATGCCATGGGGGAATACTACACGCCCCGCTGGCTCGCTCAGGCCGTGCTGGCCGAGCTGCCGCGGACCTCGGGCTGGCGCGGGCTGGACCCTTGCTGCGGCTCGGGCACCTTCGTGGTCGAACTGATCGACGTGGTGCTCGCCGAGACCGTCGGCCTGCCGCGTGAGCGGCGACTTGCCGAGGTGCTCGCGCGCGTGCACGGGCGCGACGTGAATCCGCTGGCGGTGCTCACGGCGCGGGCGAATTATTGGCTCGCGATCGCCCCGTTGCTGGA
>DATNPP010000382.1:0-1564 GCA_036703175.1 Oscillatoriaceae cyanobacterium | reverse complement strand
TCACCCGATCGCGATGACCAAGCGAAGGAAGTGGACCGCCATCCCGGGGCTCCTCGCCCTGGCCGCCGGCGCCGTCATGCTCTCCGCATACAGCGGCGCCTCCTCCTCGCAAAACTATTCGCCCGAGCAGCCGATCCACTTCCCGCACACGGTACACGTGCAGAAGCTCGGCATGAACTGCCTCTACTGCCACAACGCGGCGAACAAGTCGATGGATCCCGGCCTCCCCGCCGTGTCCACCTGCATGGGCTGTCACAAGCTGATCGGCCCCGATCGCCCGGCGAACGATCTCCACGACAACAAGCCGTACCACAGCACGGAGATCGAGAAGCTATACAAGTTTGCTGATGTGAAGGCCATGGGCATGGACATGGGCCCGAACGCGAAGCCCATTCCGTGGAAGCGGCTTCACAAGTTGCCGGAGTACGTGCACTTCCCGCATACGCGGCACATCAACGCCGGCGTCACCTGCCAGACCTGTCACGGACAGATCCAGAAGATGACGCAGGTTTACCAGTTCGCGAGCCTCAACATGGGCTGGTGCGTGAGCTGCCACGTCAACGGCTATAGCCCCAAGGAAGGCCTCGAGGCCGCGGGCTATTCCGCAACGCAGACGGTCCCCGGCGTGACGCCGGCCGCCGCGATGACCGCTTTGACGCAGCGCAAGAAGGCGCGCTACGACTGCGCGAACTGCCACTACTGATCATGAGCCAACACACAGAATCCGGGACGGCGGACCTCCGACCGGACGTGCGCAGCGCCGATGAGCGGAGCAACAAGCGGCCAGGCGTCAAGCGTCGCGAGTTCCTCAAGGTGCTCGGCGCGTCCAGCGCGGCCGTGGCCGCGGCGGGCTGCGCCCGCGAGCCGAGCGGGAAGCTGATTCCGTACCTCGTCTCGCCCGACGAGACGGTGCCCGGCGTTTCCAACTACTACGCGACCACGTGTCGCGAATGTTCCGCCGCGTGCGGGCTCATCGCCGAGACGCGCGACGGTCGAGTGATCAAGCTCGAAGGCAATCCGGAGCATCCGCTCAACCGCGGCGCGATTTGCGCCCGCGGCCAGTCGGCGCTTCAGGGCCTGTACAATCCGGATCGATTCCGCGGCCCGCTCGTCCGCGATGGCAACACGTGGAAGGAGATCACGTGGGACGACGCGATCAACCGTCTCGGTCAGGCGGTCGCCTCCGCGAAGGGCAAACAGTCGGTGTTTCTCAATCAGCACGAGAGCGGCAGTTTCCCGGCGTTCCTCGACGGCTGGCTCGCGGGCTTCGGCTTCGCGCCGCACCTCAGCGTCGATTTCGAGGCGAACGCCGCGACGATCGAGGCGAATCGCCGCACGTATGGCGTGGCGTGGCCGAGCCTGAGCTTCGGCGACGCGAAGCTGATCATCTCCTTCGGCGCCGACTTCCTGGACAACTGGGGCGCCAGCGTTCCGCAGCAGCTCGATTTCGCGGACGCGCGCGCGAAGCTCGAGGGCGCGCCGCGCTTCGTGTACATCGGCCCGCGGCGTTCGCTCACCGGGTTGAACGCCGACGAGTGGATCGCGTGCAAGCCCGGCGGTGAGC
>DATNPP010000379.1:0-1701 GCA_036703175.1 Oscillatoriaceae cyanobacterium | reverse complement strand
GTTGGAACGTGAACGTCTGCTACGTGAAAGCGACCCGCCGCGCGGTGCATCAACTCGCCCCCTCCGAGTGGCGCCTCTACGACAGCGCGCAGGTCACGCTCACGCGGCCGGCGTCGGACACGGTGGCGATCGCCACGCGCTTTGCGGCCAGCCCGGACAAGACCCCCGCGCTGCAACTGGACGACATGCCGGACGTCGCCGTCGACTACACCGTGATGGTGCCGCCGGCCTGCGCGGTGAAAATCACTCAACAACAAGGCCCCGTGTTGATCTACGGCGTTGACGGCCGCGTCACGGCCTCGACCGGCGACGGCACGCTGACTTTGTCGGACATCACCGGTCGCGCGGAAGCGAACACGAGCCTCGGCGACGTGCACGTGCAGAACGTGAAAGGCGACGTCGAGGCCCGCAGCGAGCACGGCGCGCTGCGCTTCGACGGTGTGAGCGGCGACATCCGTGCCGAGAGCACCACCGGCGACGTGTGGATCGACGTGGCGCGTCGCTTCGCCGGCGAGGTGGACTTCCACACGCTCAGCGGCACCTTCCACTCGAACCTCGCCACCTTCAAGACCGACCTGCAGCCCGGCGACACGGGCTACGTGGGGGTGCTGCGCGGTCCGCTCGCGGACGGCAAGGCGAGCTCGGTCCGCTACGAGGTGGACACGGAGAGCGGCTCGGCGACCGTCGCGCTCGCGCGCTGACGCGTTCTTTTCGAGCAAGCTGGGTACCATAAGTTCGTCCCCAAACCAGGCAAGGAGCACCCATGTCCACTTCGATCGTGTACCTCGACGGCCCCTGGAGCTTCACCACCGATCCGCACGACATCGGCGAGCTCGAGGCCTGGTACGCGCGCACGAGCGGATTCGGCCGTCAGGTGCCGGTGCCGAGCCCCTGGCAGCTTTACGGGCGCGATCTGCAGGACTACACGGGGGCGGCCTGGTACTACCGCGCGTGCGAGGTGCCCGAAGCTTGGCTGAGCCAGCGCGTGCAGCTGCACGTGGGGGCGAGCGATTACCTGACGCGCGTGTGGATGAACGGCCAGTTCGTGGGCGAGCACGCGGGCGGCTACACGCCCTTCGTGCTGGACGCGACCGAGGCGGCGCGCGCGGGCGTCAATCATCTCGTGATTCGCGTTTACGATCCGCGCGACAACACCGAAATTCCGCACGGAGAGCAGGGCCGCAGCTTCACGCGCATCAGCGGCATCTGGCAACCGGTGCATCTGCAGCTTCGCGCGGCCTGCCACCTGACGCGTCTGCTGCCGAAGCCGGCGCTGAATCCCGATCGCGTCGACGTGATCGCCGAGCTGAGCCTTGCTGATGCGACGAAAGTGCGCTTCGTCCTGCTCGACGCCGCGGGCGAGGAAGTGGCCACAGCCGAGGTCGACAGCGCCGACGGCGTGGCGAAAGCGACGCTCGCGCCGCCGTCGCCGCGTCGCTGGAGCCCCGAGGATCCGTACCTGTACCGCGTGCAGGCGGCCGTGCTCGACGGCGGCGATCGCCTCGAGTGCCACACGGGCTTGCGCGAGGTCTGGGCGATCGACGGCCGGCTCTATCTCAACGGCAAGCCGCTTTTTCTGCGCGGCGCCGTCACCCAGGGCTACTGGCCCGAGACGCTTTACGCCGCGCCGACGGACGAGGCGATCCAAAAGGAGATTCGCCTCGCGAAGGAGGCCGGCTTCAACGTGCTGCGCCCGCACGG
>DATNPP010000355.1:0-14089 GCA_036703175.1 Oscillatoriaceae cyanobacterium | reverse complement strand
GGCGCGGCGTGCCGATGCGCCCGGCGGACACGCCGCGCGAGTGGCTCGCCGAGGTGCGGACGCGCGAGGCCCTCGTTCCGGCGCATGCCGCGATCGCCGAGTTCGTCGAGTGCTACGAAGCCCTGCGCTTCGGTGCTCATGGCGATCCGCGGGAACTGGCGGAATCGCTCGCGCGAATCGAGCGCACGTTGCGCTGAAAGCTCGTCTGTTTCTGGGGTATACGGAAACCAAGGACGACCGAGTATTAAATCTTTGTTGCCTCTGTGAAAGGTTCGTTAAATTCCACAAGCACGACCCGTTCACTGGCCATAAGAACCCTGTCCCCACGCCGTTAACCCGATCATCAACTCGGTTTCGGATCGGATTAAGGAGGCTCCGATGAGCATCAACGTCAACACGCCCAAGACCACCGGCCCCATCCAGACGACGCCGAGCGCGCCAGGCGCGACGAGCGATTCGTCGGATCTGAGCGGCCTGGTCAAGTCGCTCTCGATCGGGGACCAGGTGCATTTCCAGGTCGATCCGAACACGCTGCCGTCGATCTTCACGCAGCTCACGCCGCGCGATCAACAGGCGCTGCTCGAGCTGCCGCCGGCCGTCGCCCAGACCGTGCTGTCGGACAACGTGCCGTCCAACGTGGACGCCGCCAAGTACCAGATCGCGCAGAATTTGCTCGAGCTCAGCAAGAGCCTCGTGCCGGGCGGCAGCCTGACGTTCAATCCGCCACAGGCCTGGGGCGTGGCGGACGCGGCGATCGCCTACAAGGTCGTCAACAACATGTCCTACTCGGATCGCCAGCGCATCGCCGGCACCACGCTCGACCGCAAGACGACGACGCTGATCAACGACGGCGGCGGGCAGAGCCACGCCGCGGACGGCAAGGCCGATCTGACGATGGAGCAGGGCCACGGCTTCCTCGGCCGCACGGGCTGCTACTTCGCCAACCTGTTCGAGAAGTGGTCGCTCACCGCGCCTCTTGGCCTGATGCTGCGCGACTGGTTCCCGCACGCCCTCGAGAACTACCACAGCCGCACGATCGAAATCGGCGACGCCCAGGCGAGCCGCATGGAGCAGGTGCTGACGCACGAGTTCGGCCACCAGGTCGAGTTCGGCCCGGCCGCCGAGCCCGATCTGCAGCTCATGAGCGAGTGGGCCAAGCTGTCCGGCTGGCAAGACGCCAAGGGCAACCCGGCGATCGGCGTCGAAGTCGGCGCGTCGGGCGATCAATCCGGCCTCGCCGCGAGCGTGCGCCCGACCAAGACCGATAACTTCGTCTATCAGGACTTCACGAAGGAGATCACCCCGCAGGAAGTGCAGGCCACCGCGGCGCAGATCCCCGATCCGCAGCTGCGCGCCGAGTTCCTGCAGACCGCCAAGATCAAGAAGAACCTGCAAGCCGCGATCAAGGAGACCGTCGGCGCCGACGTCAAAGGCTACTCGATGGCGTCCCCGCTGGAGGACTTCGCCGAGAGCTACCGCGCGTTCTACATGGACCCCGCGACGCTCGCGAAGTCGGCGCCGGACAAGTTCCTGTTCCTGAATTCGATCTCCAAGAAGTACACGCCGGCGCAAGTCCAGCAGTACTTCAAGGCCGCCGGCCAGGATCCGCAAGCCGTCGCGACCAAGCTCGCGACCACCGGCTTGATGCAGTCCACGCTGGACAACATCTACAAGGCCAACGGCTTGACGGCCAACGCCCAGGCCCTGGGGCAGGCGGCGGCGCAGTCGCTCAACACGGATTCCAAGCTGCCCGCGATCACCCAGGCGTTCCTGACGCTGCAGCAGAAGGTCTCCGCGGGCGATCTGAGCTTCGTCAGCAGCTTCACGAAGGATCCGTCCAAGGCGCTCGGCGACCTGTGGGGCAAGCTCAGCACGGCCGAAAAGGCGCAGTTCTCCACCGAGAATCAGCGCGTGGCGCTCGTGCAGGGCATGCAGACCGGCAAGATCTCGGGCGCCGCGATGGCGAGCCAGACCGTCAGCGACACCTCGAAGGCCGCGATGCAGGACTTTGCGCAGCGTCTCATCACGGACGGCGGCCTGCGCAGCCAGCTGTCGGGCAATCCGGACGCGGTGCTCGACGATTCCGCGTTCCAGAGCTTCCCGCCGGCGCTGCAGAAGCAGTTCCAGGATCCCGCCTTCCGCAAGAACTTCGCGCAGTTCGTCGGCAGCCTGAACGGCCAGCTGAGCGGCGCTTCCAAGCTGCCCTTCATCGGGGCCGATCTGGTCAACCACGTCGGCAGCCAGATCTCGAACTGGGACAACGCCACGCTCTCGGGCGCCATGACCCTGGTCGGCAAGAACCCGGACACCGCCGCCAAGGTGTTCACCGGTCAGGTGAGCGCGGTCCAGGAGCTGGGACCTGGTGGAGGCGGTTAAGCGACAACTCGACGCGATCCTCGCGGCGGCCGAGCTGCCTGAGCCCCTAGCGGCCCAGGCCTCGGCCGTTCTGGCGAAGGCGTACGCCACGTACGAACGAACGCCGCACTGGCCGGTCGTCGAGCTGCCGCGGCGCCTGCTCGCGGCGCTCGGGGGTCCCGCGGCGCTGGGCGACGGCCTGGCCGCCGCGGCGCTCTTGTTCTACGCCGCCGCGGACGTGATCGACGACGCGCAGGACGACGAGCTGGCGGCCAATCCGGCCTGGCGAGGCTGGAGCTGGCAGGAAGCCGTGAACTGCGGCAATCTGCTGCTCTTTTTGAGCCAGCGGACCTTTTTGACGCTCAAGGCGCCGCAGCGCGTGCGCCTCGAGTGGGGCCGCCGCTTCGCCGAGGTCGGCGTGCGCATGGCCGCCGGGCAGTGCCGCGACTTGTACGCGACCGCCGACGCGCCTTACGACGAGGCGGGCGTGCTGCGCGTGGCCGAAGAAAAGGTGGGCGCCTATTGGGGGGCGATCGCCGCCCTTGCGCCCGTTTGGGCCGGCCGCAAGGACGTCGAAGCCTGGCACACGCTGGGCTGCCGCATCGGCGTGCTCTATCAGGTCGCGACCGACGTGTGGGCCTACATGACGCCCGAGCCACATCAGGACGTCGCGCTGGGCAAGCTCACGCTGCCTCTGGCGTTCGCGCGCATGATCGATCCGGGATTGCCCGCGCTTTGGGCCTCAGGCCCGCTCGACGCCGAGGCCCAGGCCGCCGCGCGGGCGCGCGTCGCCGCGACGGGCGCCGTTACGTACGGTGGCCTGCGGGTAGAAATTTTGCGGAAGGAAGCGCACGATAGTCTGATGGCGCTCGATTGCCCGGAAGCCGAGAAGCTTTTGCTTCCGCTGATCGAGGGCGTGAGCCTGCAAGCCCCCATCAGCGCCAGCGCCTGACCATGGCCCGTAAGCTCAAGCTCCCGCTCATCGCGTTGATTCCTCTGGCCGGACTGCTCGTTTGGCTCTTCGCCTTCGCGACCAACCTCCAGCAGCTCGGCCAGCCGTTTCCCGGCTTCCGATTGGACGACTGCCGCGTCATCGACGATCTGAACCAGCCCTCCTGGCCGGGGCTGAAAGCCGGATTGCGCAGCGGCGACACGATCGTGGCGGTCGACGGCAAACATGTGGAAAGCGGGCGCGAGGTGCGCGCGCTGATCCGCGCCCGAGGGGCGGGCGCGACCGTGCACTACGACTACACGCGCGACGGCAAGCCCGGCACGGTGGCCGTGCGACTGTCCCGCTACGGCTTGTGGGACTTCGCGGCCTCGTTCCTGCCCTTCTTTTTGATCGGCCTCGTGATGCTCGCCATCGGCGCCTCGGCGGCGGTGCTCAAGCCGGACAACAAGGCCGCCGTCTCGAACCTCTGGCTCTCCACGGGCATGGGCGTCGTGTTCGTGCTCTGGAACGACTACGACCTGACGTACCTCTTCCCGCCGATCGCCTACTACGGGGCCAGTTTTCTGTACTCGAGCGCGGCGCTCGCGATGGTGCTCAACTTCCCGCAGGCGCCGCCCTGGGTTTCGCGCCGCTCCTGGCTGCAACTCGTGCCCTACGCGATCGGCGCGTTGTTCACGGGCGGATTGCTCTTCTTGTACCAGACGGGCGGCGGTCCGGACTGGGACGACCTCGCGACCACGCTCATCTCGGCCTGGCCGATACTGGTGCTGCTGATCGCGATCGGCGTGTTCTCCGTGCGCTTGCGCCGCATGCGCGACGCGCGCCAGCGCGTCCAGATGAAGGTCTTTTTGCTCGGCATCGCCTTCGCCTATCTGCCGACGGTCTTCTTCGACAAGCTGCCGCTCGCGATCACCGGCCAGCCGACGCTGCCGCTGATCGTCGATCTGACGTACGCTTGCTGGGTGTTCTTTCCGCTCTCGGTCGCCTACGCGATCATCAAGCACAATCTGTTCGACATCACGATCATCATCAAGCGCACGACCACTTACGCGGCGCTCACCGCCTTCTTGGTCGGCGGTTACTTCTCCGTCGCGGCGGGCGTGCGCGTGATCGCGACCTGGCTGCTCGGCTCGGGCTACTCCAGCGAGTGGGAGAACGTGATCGCGACGGCCATGATCGCGGTGGCCTTCATGCCCGTGCGCACGGCGATCGCCACCCGCATCGACAAGCTCTTCTCGCGCACCAAGTACGACTTCCGCCAGGTGGTCGCGCGCGTGACGACCAAGGCCCAGTCGACGCTCGACATCAGCGCCATGAAGACCGAGTTCATGGCGGCGATCGACGCGGCGCTGCATCCGCGCTACATCTACGTGCTCTCGATGGTGCCGCAGGGCGATCTGCTCATGACCATGGGCACGCATGCCACCTGGGGCGAGCCCCCGGTGCCCGAGCTCAAGGTGCCGGCCGACGATCCGCTGCTGCTGCGCGCGGACAAGGGCCGCGAGGTCGAATACACGCCCAACACCGGCGCCACGGGCCAGCTCTCGCCGCTCGCGGCCCTCGGCCCGCACTACCGCTTGCCGCTCAAGGTCGGTGAGGAAGTGGTCGGCCTGGTGATCCTGGGCCCCAAGCAATCGGATGAAGATTACTCGGGCGAGGACAAGCAACTGCTCGGCGCCACCCGCTTGCCGCTCGCAAGCGCGCTCAAGACGGCCGCCATGGTCCAGGACAGGCTGTTCAAGGACCGCGTCGAGCAAGAGCTCAAGCGCGCGCGCGAGGTGCAAGAGGCCATGCTGCCGCGCGGCGTGCCGCAGCGCGAAGGCTTCGAGTTCGCCGCGAGCTCGAAGCCCTGCCTTGAAGCCTCGGGCGACTATTACGACTTCCTCGAGCTGCCGGACGGGCGCGTGGGCATCGCCGTGGCGGACGTGGCCGGCAAGGGCATCGCGGCCGCCATGGCGACAGCGATGGCCAAGAGCGCGCTCTACAACCAGGCGCAGAGCGATCCGGAAGTGCTGCCGATGATGGGCGCGCTCAACCGCTTGCTCTACTCCGTGAGCAAGCACTCGTCGGCGAAGTCGTTCACCACCTGCGTCTATGCGCTGCTGGATCCGACCGACCACAAGCTGACGTTTTCGACCGCCGGCCACTTCGCGCCGCAGCACTACGACGCGCGCCACGATCGCCTCACCGAGTTCCCGCTGGGCGGCGGCTTTCCGCTCGGCGTACGCGAGAAGAGCAAGTACGTCTCCTACGACGTGACGCTCGCGCCGGGCGACGTGCTGGTGTTCTTCACGGACGGCGTGACCGAAGCCCAGGCGCCCGAGAATTTACCGCCGGGCGGCCCGGTGGAGCCCGGCGAGATGTTCGAGAGCGAGCGATTGAGCGAAGTGTTGCTCGCGAACAAGCACAAGAGCGCCGACGCGATTCACGCGGCCATTCTCGAGGCCGTCGACGGCTTCGTGCAGGGCCAATCCCACACGGACGACGTCACGGTGATCGTGCTCAAGGTCGCGGAGCAGGCGAGCGTTTAAACGCCCGATCGGCCGGGCACAAGACGCAGAGCCTCGTGGAGCGAGGCGTTCGTCAGGAGAATCCGATGCCGCGCTCGCTCGTCGCCCTGTTCACCGCACTGTTGTTCGCCGCCCCGGCCTGGGCCGACCAGGCGCCCGCCCCGGCGCCGGTCACGGCGCCCACGGTGACGCCGGACTACACCTTCGGCGTCTTGCCCTTGCCGCTGGTCGCGGTCTACGCGATCGGCGAGGCCACCGGCTTGCCGGCGGGGCCCTTTCATCAGGAGCTCGCGGCGCGCGGCGGCTACGTCTGGGCCACCTACGCGGTCTACGATCCGAACAGCACGCAGATGAAGGTGCTGACGCCCCTGGAAGACGCGAACTACTGGAACTTCTATGCGGATTGGGGACTGGATCTCACGCGCCACTGGACCGTCTTTCTGGACGGCTACACCATGGGCGGCAATCTCACGAGCTCGCCCAGCTACGACCCGGCGCTTGTCGGCGGCGTGTCGACCAGCTGGGGCCCCGAGCTGCAATACTCGACGCTCGACGCGACGGACTTTCCCACGCGCGGCGCACTCGTGCAGCTGGAGTACGCGCCCGGCTACCACTGGGGCACCGACAGCTTCGGCTACCAGCGCGCCTGGGGCCAGGCCCAGCGCTTCTTCTCGCTGGGCGGCAACCGCACGATCGCGCTGCGCGGCATCTTCATGACCGCCTGGCCCAAGCTCGCCTGGGCGGACAAGTTCGCCGCCGGCGGCGCGTTCTACCTGCGCGGCTACGACTGGAACCGCTTCACGGGCGATCGCCTGCTCTCAGGCTCGGTGGAGTACCGCGATCTGTTCTGGCGCGACATGTTCGGCTTGGGCGAGCGCATCGGGTTGCCCTTCGGCCTGGCCTGGGAGCTCTACCTGGACGGCGGCCGCGCCTGGGAGTCCTCCGTGGGCGTTCCCTTCATGAGCGATCTGCGTTTCGGCGGCGGCACGGGCCTCATGCTGACGCTCGACAAGCAGCCGGTGGGACGTTTGGAGCTCAACGCCAGCCCCGAAGGCTTCTATCCCACCTTCGGATTTCTGGCCGCCTTCTAACCGCGCCTCAGCGCGCGCCCCCTCCCCCCGGTGGGGGGGAGGGACGCCCAAGCCCTGTTCAGGGGCGTCGGCTGGGTGGGGGAGACTCCCGGCGGTCCGCTAAAAGACTCCCCCACCCCGTTTTCGCCCCTGGACGGGGCAACAAACATCCCTCCCCCTCGCCAGGGGGAGGGGGCGCACGGCGGGGTGTGTTCGAGGTGATTCGGATCGGCCCGGCATCGTGTAGCCTGATCGGCGATCCCTCGAGGCGCTTGCGCACCCTTCGCCGGCGTTCACCCCTCTTAATGCTTGTCTGGTCCCGTCCTATGCCGATCCGGAGGCCTTCGTCGATATTACGCCAGGATACCGCCGGTATTAATAGACTGTTAATTGGCCGTTTCATGCAGACAAATATTGCTTAATTGTTGATAAAGCGCGCCTTTCGACCCTTGCCCGCCGGGTATACTGGCCTTGGAAGATTTGACCAAGCTTTTTCTGCATCGGGGTGCAGAGCAAGCGACAAGGGCCTCGGTGGTCACCGGGCCATCGTATAGGAATGGCCTGGTGAGGGAGACGCAAGGCTGATGCAAAGAGGGGGTAATCACATGTCGAATCGTCACACGCTGCTCAAGGGCTCGTCCGTCCTTCTGATCGCGTTGGCCACGGGCTGCGCCACCACACTGCCCGGCACGAACACGAACATCGCGTCCGGTCCGAGCCTGAACGGCTCCGGCCTGATCGCCAACAACGCGGGCGGTCTGATCAGCAACAACGCCGGCGGCTTGATCTCGAACAACGCGGGCGGCCTGATCAGCAACAACGCGGGCGGCCTCATCTCGAACAATGCCGGCGGCTTGATCAGCAACAACGCGGGCGGCCTGATCTCGAACAACGCCGGTGGCCTCACCGGTACCGCGAGCGGCCCTGCGGCCGGTTTGATCTCGAACAACGCGGGCGGATTGATCAGCAACAATGCGGGCGGCCTCATCTCGAACAACGCGGGTGGCCTGATCAGCAACAACGCGGGCGGCCTCATCTCGAACAACGCCGGCGGCTATCGCGTCGTCCTCGACGCCGAGTCGAGCCCCACGCAACCGATCGCCGGTGCGCGTTGCGCCGTCTTCAACGAGCGCGGCGAGCAGGTCTCCTACTCCTGGACGACCACCGACGCGAACGGCCACTACAGCTTCTCGCGCCTGAAGCCCTCGGGCCCGGTGCTCTTCGTGAAGATCGTCTACGAGGCCGAGGGCCAGGAAGTCACCCTGATGGCGACGACGCCTGCGCCGCGTAAGGCGGGCAACGTCACGGCGGACGTCTCCCCGGCCACCACGCTGGTCGCCAAGAAGGTCGAAGAGATGGTGCGCCTGCGCGCCGTCAACGTGGCCTCGGTCCAGCAGAGCACGGTCAACCAGATGGTCCAGACGCTCGCTCCGGCGTTGACGCCCAAGGGCATCGTCGCCGCCGCGATTCTGCCGGACGACAGCGTGGCGAAGACCTTCGACGCGATGCTGACCGCCGCGCCGGCCGTCAGCAAGGCGCTGAACACCGTCGTCTCGAGCGCCGGTCTCACGACCCTCGTCGAGACGACGCCCGCTCAGATTCAACCGAACGTTCCGGCCGTCATCACGCCTCCGGCGAACAACGGCGGTGGCAACACCTCGACCGACAACACCAACCCGGACAATGGCGGCGGCAACAACCCCACGCCCACTCCGACGCCCACGCAGACGACCGGCGACGGCACCACGCCGACCGGCCCGAGCGCGACCGTGTTCAATCTGGCGTCCTCGGTCACGAGCGGCAGCGCCCTCGCGGCCAACGGCAGCGCTCTGTACGCGCCGAACGGCACCTCGACGGACCTCGCGAACGTCGCGAGCCTGACGAGCGCGGCGAGCTTCGCTGCGGATTCCGCCACTCCGGCGGGTGCCCGCGCGGTGGCCTTCGACGGCGGCGTCGAGTACGCCCTGGTGGGCAGCTCGATCGTCGGCGGCGGCAACACCGTCACGGATCCGAGCCTCGCGAACGCCACGTCCTTCGTGGTGGTCAACGGCGCGGCCTACGCGACGGATGCGACGGACAACTGCCTCCTCAAGGCGGATCTGGCGGGCGGCACGGTCAGCACGTTCGCCGGCACGGCGAACCGCAACGGCGGTGCGGCTGACGGCACGGGTGCCGCGGCCTCGTTCAAGGGCCCGCGTGGCATCACCTACGCCAACGGCAACCTGTACGTGGCGGACACCAACAACAGCGAGATCCGTCAGGTCACCCTGGCCGGCGGCGCCGTCACCACCCTGGCCGGCGACTACACCATCACCCCGGGCCTGGCCGACGGCAAGGGCTCCAAGGCGCACTTCGACGTCCCGCGCGGCATCGCTGCCGACGCGGCCGGCAACCTGTACGTCGCGGACACCGGCAACCAGGCTATCCGCAAGCTGGACGCGGCGGGCAACGTCTCGACCTTCACCCTCAGCAGCAGCGTGACCCTGCCGGCCTCGATCGCCGCGGGCACCGTCAACGGCGCCTCGGTGCTGTTCGTCGGCACGCTCGGCAACTCGGTCGACGTCCTGTCCGGCTTCTAAACCAGGTCAACTCCGGGGGGAAGGCAATGCCTTCCCCCTTTTTTCATGCGCGCGCCCCCTCCCCCTGGTGAGGGGGAGGGACGTCCGTGGCCCGTTCAGGGACACGGACTGGGAGGGGGAGACTCCCGGCGGTCCGCTATGAGACTCCCCCACCCCGTTTTCGCCCCTGGACGGGGCTTCAAACATCCCTCCCCCTCGCCAGGGGGAGGGGGCGCCTAAGCGAAGGCCCTCGCCAAATGGTCGGCCACGGCCTCGCCCGTGTCGTAGGCGTGGTACTCGATGCCGATGCGCCGATAGTTGGCGTCGTGGCGCCCCTGCGAGATGTCGTTCAAGCCGCGCGCGTACATCGCGCTGATGCGCGGCGCCTCGCGCTGCCAGTACAAGGCCAGGCTGCGCTCCTCGAGCGAGAGCGGAAACTTCGACGGATGGCGCAGGCGCAGATCCATCTCGTGCTGCAGCTTGTGAATCTGCTCGTGCACGATCAGATCGAACATCTCGCCCGGCGGAAGCGCGAGCAAGCGCTCCGAAAGGACGATCCGCCGTGAATCGAGCACGTACAGGCCCAGAAAGTTGCCGATCTTCGGATCGTAGCCCAACGGCGCCGGATGAAAGCGATAGATCGCGCCCAGAAGCGACGACAGCTTGCCATAGACCTCGTAGAGGATGTTCAGGTTCGCCTGGCGATCGCCTGAATTCCAGGCCTCGAACGCCGCCCGGAACATGGGCTGCGCGGCGGCTTGCGCGCATAGCTTCCGCTTGGGCGGATCGAAGACGCGGTGCAACAGCGCCTGGTACGTCTCGAAATCCGGCGGCACCATGCCGGGCTCGAAGCCGACTGCCGAGGAGTACTCCTTGCGCACGGGCGAAGGCTGGCCGAACGCCCCGCCGGATTGCGACAGGCCCAGCTCGCGGAGATACTCCGCCATCCAGTCGATCTCGGGAACCTCCTCGGGCTCCGCGACCGGCTCGGGCGGTAGCTCGGGGGCGTTCTCGAAGAGCTTGCGCCAGAACTCCTGCATGGGATGCCTTATACCCGTTGCGAATCGGGCGCGCGGGGTACGCTGAGGCCATGGAGATTCGCCCGCTTCAAGAATCGTCCGCGATCGCCCCGAAGACCAAGCCCAAGGCACCGGGCCCCGAAAGCAAACCGTCGCGACGCGAGCGCGACGAGGACCGCTACGCCCGCGAGGAGCGCACGGCCGGCGATGCGCCGTTCTGGCTCGTCCGCATGGCGTCCGATCGCATGGCCCGGCGGCGCTACCAGTCGGCGCGCGAGCGCAAGGCCGCCATGGCCGTCGAGCGCCGCTGGATCGCCGCCCTGGTCCAATCGGCGACGCCCGAGCTCAGTGCCTGGCAAACGACCGCCAATCGTCTGGCGGACTGGCAACGGCTCGCCGACCGAATCGCGAGCCTGGCAGCTGTCGAGCCGCCGCAGGTCGTCTGGCTGCCGGATCTGCGCGAAGGGCGCGGCCAGTTCTGGTTCCGCGTGGAAGGCAGCCTCGTGCGATTGAATCCTCGAGCGCCGGGCAGCCCTCGCGACTGGATCGCGACGGTCGCCCACGAGACCTTTCACCACGTCCAGCAAGAGCTCGTGAGCGCCTTCTATCAGGGCGAGCCGTTGGAGGGCGATCGCGCCGTGCTCGCGGCCTATTACCGCGATGCACGCGCGACCTACGAAACGCTCGGCCCCGGATGTCCGCCGGAGCGGCACCGGGAGCAGGATCTGGAGCGCGGCGCCTGGGCTTTCGGCGAGGCGATCGCGCGAACGATCCCGCTCGGGCGCTAACCCTTCGCCAGCTCCGCGAACGCGCCGCGCGCGGCCTGAATCGTGGCCTCGACGTCGGCGTCGCTGTGCGCCGTGGACACGAAACAGGCCTCGAACTGCGCCGGCGGGAAGTACACGCCGCGCGTGAGCATGCCGTGGAAGAACTTCCCGTAGGCCGCGCGATCGCTGGCGTCCGCCGTGGGCCAGCCCGTCACGGGCCCGCCCTGGAAGAAGACCGTGAACATCGAGCCGACCTGATTGAGCACGACCGTCACGCCCGCCTCGGCCGCCGCCGCGCGCAAGCCGTTCACCAGGCGCGTCGTGGTGGCTTCCAGGCGATCGTAGAGGCCCGGTTCGGCCAGCGCGCGCAGCGTCGCGAGGCCCGCCGCCGTGGCGAGCGGATTGCCCGAGAGCGTGCCGGCCTGGTACATCGGGCCCGCGGGCGCCACGAGGCTCATGATCTCCTTGCGGCCGCCGTAGGCGCCCACGGGCACGCCGCCGCCCACGATCTTGCCCAGGCAGGTGAGGTCGGGCGTCACGCCGTAGCGCGATTGCGCGCCGCCGTAGGCGACGCGGAAACCGGTCATCACCTCGTCGAAGATCAACAGCGCGCCGTGGCGCTGCGTCACCTCGCGCAGAAACTCCAAAAAGCCCGGCTCGGGAGCGATCGTGCCCGAGTTGCCCACCACCGGCTCGACGATCAAGCCGGCGATCTCGGCGCCGAACTCGGCGAAGAGGCGCTCGACGCTGGCGCGATCGTTGAAGTCCGCCGTGAGCGTATTGGCCGTCGTGCCCGCCGGCACCCCGGGGCTGTCCGGCAAGCCCAGCGTCGCCACGCCGCTGCCCGCCTTGACGAGCAAAAAGTCCGCATGGCCGTGGTAGCAGCCCGCGAACTTCACGATCTTGTCGCGCTGGGTAAACGCACGCGCCAGGCGCAGCGCGCTCATCGTCGCCTCGGTGCCCGAGTTGACCAGCCGCATCATCTCGATGCTCGGCACGATCTTCACGATCAGCTCGGCCAGCTCCACCTCGGCCGCCGTGGGCGCGCCGTAGGCCGTGCCGCCGGCGACCGCCTGCGTCAACGCCGACACCACACGGGGATGCGCGTGCCCCAGAATCATCGGGCCCCAGGCGCCGATGTAGTCGATGTAGCGCCCGCCGTCCACGTCCTCCAGATAGGGGCCTTGCGCGCGGGCCATGAAGACCGGATCGCCGCCGACGGACTTGAAGGCGCGCACGGGGCTGTTGACCCCGCCGGGAATGACGGCTTGGGCCTCTTGCCAGAGCAGTTCGGAACGGGTGCGGGTTTCGGGCATGGTGTCCTCCTGTATGCGCTCCATTATGCCATGGCGTGGCCTTCCGTCGCCCGGAGTTTCGGGAACCGACTTTCGTTTGGACGGTCGAAGCGGTAGCATGCATCAAACAAGCATAGAAGGAGCACCCATGCGTCCCGGCCTACTTCCCACCACCGCACTCGTCTGGACCCTCTGCGCCGCCACGGCGTTCGCGCAGACGGCCTCCGATCAATTCAAGGACGTCCCCGCCGACCACTGGGCGGCCAGCGCCGTCACCGACGTGGCCGTCAAGCACCATTTCATGCAGGGCTACCCCGACGGCACCTTCCGCGGCGACACGGCCTTCACGCGGCTGCAGCTCGCGCTCGCGGTCAACGAGCTGATCAAGGGCCTGGAAGGCCTCACGAACACCAGCTGGGCCAACCCCGGGCAGGGCGGCTTCGACTTCACGGATCTGCCGGCCGATCCGACGCAACGGGCGATCGTGCTCAAGCTCGCCAATCGGTACGGCATCTTCGACGGCGTGCCCGGCGTGACGAGCCGGACCTTCGAGGGCCAGAAGCAGGTGTCGCGCTACGAGATGGCGCACGTCATCGATCGCCTGCTGCGGTTGGGCGAGACCAAGGGCGTGGTCGATCCGGCGGTGCTCACGCCGCACGCCTACGCCTTCGGCGACGTGCCGGACACCGCCTGGGACTACCAGTCGGTCCACGAGGTGGCCGATCGCTACCAGGTGATGGTCGGCTTTCCGGACGGCACCTTCCGCGGCCCCGAGCTGCTGACGCGCTACCAGTTCGCCGCCTCGGCCTCGCAGACCTTCCCGCTGGTGACGCAGCTGGTGCAGAAGACGCAAGAAAAGCACGAGCAGCAGCAGGCCGCCGCGCTCGAAAGCTACCGCTATCTGGAGAGCGCGCCGCTGCAGCTGGGCGTCACGGCCCGCCTCGGCGGCCCGATCGGCCCCGCGTTCACGGGCCGCTTCGCGCACTACTGGGGGCCGGTGTTCCTGCTGGCCGACACGACGTTGGGCGCCCAGAACATGGCGGGCGATCGCCTGTACGACGGCGACGTCAACCTCGGCTGGGCGCTGCCGCTCGGCGGCACCTTCCATCTGCAGCCCTACATCGGCGCGCGGGCGGTCTCGAACGTGAGCAGCACGCTCGGCGCGTTCGACTACGGCGCGATCGGCTACTGGCGGCCCAGCGACAGCTGGGGAATCTACGGCCAGCTGAACGGCTCGTCCGGATTGGGCGCGACGGCGGGCAACGCCCAGGGCGTGTTCCTGCCGGGTGCGGCGCTGGGCCTCGAGTACTACTTCACGCCGAAGCTCGGCCTCACGCTGCAGGGCCGCTACGATGCGCTGCCCGTGGGCCTCGGCGGCACGCCGACCGTCGACGGCGCGACGAGCGGCACGCTCGGCGTCAACCTGGGCTTCTAACGCGCGCGCCCCCTCCCCCCGGTGGGGGGGAGGGATGTTTGGAGCCCCGTCCAGGGGCGAAAACGGGGTGGGGGAGTCTCCCTGTGGTCCGCTAAAAGACTCCCCCACCCAGCCGAAGCCCCTGAACA
>DATNPP010000238.1:0-6522 GCA_036703175.1 Oscillatoriaceae cyanobacterium | reverse complement strand
CTGGGCTACATCGAGGCGATGCGCGACGTCGTGCCGATCGTGCGCGCCCACCACGAGCGCATGGACGGCACCGGCTACCCGGCCGGCTTGCAAGGCGAGGAGATTCCGCTTCTGGCTCGTATTCTCGCCGTGGCGGACGCCTACGAGGCCATGACCAGCGATCGCCCCTATCGCCAGGCGATGACGCCCGAGCAGGCCCTCTACGAGCTGCGGCGCTCGCGCCAGTTCGACGCCGAGGTGGTCGCTCGATTGGAGACGCTGATCGCCGAGCGGACGGCCAAGGATCCGGCGCGGTAGCTTTCTGTCACCCGCGATCGCCGCGTGACGAGCGGCACACGGGTTATTTTCGCCCTGTGATTGGCCTAACGGGCGTTCGGGCGCCCGCGCGCTAGAATCACGATATGCCTGAAAACGAGACCAAAGAGCTGATTCACGCGATCGTCGCCGTCGAGGCGGAGATGGCTTTCGTCGAGGCGCTGCTGCGCCAGCGACTCACGCGCGCCGAACAGCGCGGCGACGCCCACACGGTGGACCGCATTCGCGCGATGATGGCCTAAGCCTTAGATCAACGCGCCCAGGCTGTCTTCGACCGCGCGCCGAAAATCCTGCAGCGTGCCCGATTGGCCGCCGTCACGCCAGTAAATCGGACGCCCCACGCGCAAGGTGTTCTCGCTGTAGAGCAGCGGCGGATACTCCGAGGCCAGCACCTGCGCGCTGGCATGCCACATCGACGACAACAGCGGATTGGCCGTGAGCGCCAGCTTGCGGCCACGTCCCTCGCCGAGCATCGGCACGACCGGAATGTGCTCGGAACGGGTGGCGAGCAGCACGTCGAGGAAGCCCGGCGACACGGTGTAGCGCGGCCCTTCGGGGCGGCGCTCGATCGCGAGGTCGGTGAACACCGCGACGGGCAGACCGCGCTCCAGCGCCTGTGCGAACGCCGATGCGCCGCCGTTCGCCGCCTGGTCGGGCCGCAGCGGCACGACGTTCATGCGGTGCGCGGCCTGACCCAGCCCCGGCAACCAAAAGAGCGGCGAGCTCGCCGCGAACTGCACGGCGCGCCCGGCCGCCAGGCTCAGCAGCCACGGATCCAGCAGGCTGGTCCGGTTCGCGAGCAACAGCACGGGCCCTTCGCGCGGCACCGGCTCGAGGCCGCGAATCGCAATGCGCATGAGCCCCGGCACCCCGTAGGTGGCCAGATCGTGCATGAACAGCGATCGCGTGGCGGGAAGTGACATGGGCCCCCTCGAAAGCGAACGTCATCAAAATTAACACGCTTGTTCGCGCGTGTCCACACGCGCTTTTGGCAGGCTTGCTGCGACTCCGCTTCTTTGCTATAAGACAGGGGCACGTTAACGCTTTCGGAGGTTCGATGCGCGCTCGATTTCGCCTGACAATGGCCGTGTTGCTGGCTGCCGCCACTCCCGCCCTCGCCGCCGAGCACCTCGCCGGCATCGGCGTCTTTCGCTTGCCGGCCGGTTTCGAGCTGGTGACGTCCGAGGATCACGCGAAGCCGCAAGTGGCGCTGGACACCTGCGTACTGGCGGGATCGCGCGAGGGGTGCCCGGGCGTCGCCGAGGCGACGGCCGAGGCGATCTGGCACGGCGGCGCGCATCCGCTCGACAAGGCGCTGCAGGCCCTGGGCGGGGCGCCCGACATGCTGGTGACGCGCGAGGGCGCCCACTTTTGGGTGACCCTTCCGGCGGACAAGCTCGTCGCGGCGCTCGACCTCATCGGTGCGGGCCTCGCGGCGCCCGATTGGCAGGGGCTCGATCTGGCGTCGCTGCATGCCCATTTGCAGCCCCAGGCCGATGCGGTCTCCTACAGTCCGTGGACGCAGGCGGATTCACGCCTGCTCGCGCTGCTCGGAGATGCTCGACTGGCGGCGCCTCCCGTCGGCACGCCGCAATCGGACGCCCGCCTGACGCTCGCCGATCTGCAGGCCTTCTATGCCCGGCACTACTTGCCGTCGCGCATCAAGGTCGCGCTGGTCGGCGACTTCGCGACCGGACCGACCGTCGGCCAGGTCGTGCGCGGCTACGCGGCGCTGCTCAAGCATGAGGCCCCGACGGGCACGGCTCCCGCATGTCCGCCGGCTCCGGCCTCGGCGACGGCGCTGCCGGCCGATCTCGTGGAAGCGGGTGCCCTGGGAGCGCCGAGCACGGACGCCGCCGGGCAGGCGACCATGGCCGTGCTGGCTCGGGCGATCGCCGCCGAGCTCACCACGCGCATGCCGCCCGCGCACGTGACGGTCAACTGGGTGCCGATGCGGAATCGCGGCATGCTGACGATCAGCGTCGCCGGCGTCCCCGGCACGCTGGCCGAGAGCACGATTCGCACCCTCGCCGCCGAGCTCGCGGCGAAGCCCGTCGCGCTCGACGTCTACACGCACGCGATCCAAGCCGAGCTCGCGCGTTACGCGGCCTCCAACGCCACGCTCGCCCAGCGCGCGGCGAACCTCGCCGATTTCGCGGCGATCGCTTCCGACGCGCGGCGCGCGAGCGCCTATCCGGATCTGGTCAGCGCCGTGGGCCGCGAGGATCTCGTGGACGCCGCGCGGCAATACCTGACGCCGGACGCCCTCCGGATCATTCCTTAGCCTGATCGGGGGCGGTGCGCGCGACGACCGCGACGGCCACGAAAGCGGCCCCCGCGCGCTTGAGCGCGACGGCCGCGTGGTGCGCGGTCGCGCCGCTGGTCATCACGTCGTCGACCAATAGCACGCGCGCGCCGTCGAGCGGACGCCGGGCCGAGAACGCGCCGTCCAAATTGGCGAGCCGCGCGGCCCGGCCGAGGCCCTGCTGCGGATCGGAGGGGCGGCGCCGCAGCGCGTCGCTGTAGCGCCAGCGCCGGCGCCGCGCGATCGCACGCGCCAGCAAGGCGGCCTGATTGTAACCGCGCGTGCCACGCCGCGCCCGATGAATCGGCACGGGCACCACGAGCCACGCCGATTCCGGCACCCGCGCGGCGACGTCGGTCGCGAGCAACGGGGCGAGCGCGCGCGCGCCGCGGTACTTGAGCGCGCTGATCGCTTTGCGCGCCACGCCGCGATACAGGCCCGCCGCATAGGTCGCCTCGAACGCCCACTCGCCGATCTCGCAATCGGGGCAGCCGTCCGCGCCCAGCGGACACGCGCAACGCGGGCAACTGGTCTCGGGCAACGCCGGCCAGGCGGCCCGGCAGCCTGCGCATAGCCAGGCCTCGCCCCAGCGCCCGCAGCCGCCGCAGCGCGCCTGGTAAAAGACGGCGAGCAGGCGCGCGAGCCAGCTCATTTGCGGCGGGTCAACAGCGCGGCGAGCAACATGGCGCAACCGGCGCCGGTGCTGTCGAGGGCGACGTCCCACGGAGAAGGGCCGCGGCTGGGCACGAAGGCCTGATGGAACTCGTCGGTGCAGGCGTAGAGCGCAGCGATCGCCCACGCGCCGACGAAGCGTCGCCAGCCGCGGCCCGGCAGCGCCCACCAGCTCAATAGCGCGAGCGTGGCGTAAACCGAGAAGTGGGCGGTCTTGCGCAGCAGGTGGTTGGCGAGCGCGAGGCCCGCGGCGTCCGGCTGCACGCCGACCAGGTGCAGCAGCACCTGGACGATCGCCATCGATTGATCGCCCGAGCTCGTTTGCGCGGACATGAAGAAGATGAAGCCCATCCAGAGAAGTACGAAAGCCCAGCGCCAGGCGCGGGGCTGTTCGGGCTGCGGCATGGTCTGCGTGCTCATGGCGACTTCCTCCGTTTCGTCGGGGCATGATAGCAGGTTTCGAACGGCGAACCGGCGAGGGCGGCGATCGCCTGATCGCCCGGCTGCGCCTGGGCTTCGAGGCGCGCGGAAGGCCTGTTCGGCACGGCACAGCGACGGGCGCGCGGTGCCGCCTTGCGGTTTTCAGGACTCCCTTGGTACAATGTGAAGGCCTGGGATTAGCGCCGTGTTTACGCGCCCACAGGCGAAATTTAATGAAGAGTAGGGGATTAGAAATTCATGCCGAACGTCGGTCAGCAGATTGAACACGAAGAAATCGATTACGAGTCGACTTTCAGAAACTTCCAACAGGGTGACATCGTCAAGGGTTACGTCATCAAGGTGGCGCCGGACGAGGTTCTGGTCGACGTGGGCGGTAAGTCCGAAGGGGTGATTCCCATCCGCGAGCTCTCCAGCACGCACGTGGGCGATCCGCGCGAGTTCGTCCATGAGGGCGACGAGCTGGAGCTCTACATTCTGCGCGAGGAGAACGAGGACGGTCAGCTGACGCTCTCGAAGCGTCGCGTGGACCAGGCCCGTGGCTGGCTGCAGGCCGTCAAGGACTACGAGGAAGAGAAGATCATCATGGCGCCCGTCAAGGACGTCGTCAAAGGCGGCGTGATCGTCGACACCTACCGCCTGCGCGGTTTCGTGCCGGCCTCGCAGCTGCGCACGAAAGGCCCCCACGAGGAGCTCATCGGCCAGGAGCTGCCGCTCAAGATCATCGAAGTCGATCAGCGCCGCAACAAGCTGATCCTCTCGCACCGTCAGGCGATCAACGCCGAGAAGGGCAAGCAGCGCTCCGAGACGCTGGCCTCGCTCGAGGTCGGTCAGGTGGTCGAGGGCAAGGTCGTTCGCATCGCGGACTTCGGCGCCTTCATCGACCTGGGCGGCATCGACGGCCTGCTGCCGATCTCCGAGATCAGCTGGCAGCGCATTCAGCACCCGTCCGACGTGCTGAAGATCGGCGACGACCTCACGCTCAAGGTGCTCAAGGTCGATCGCGAGAGCCACAAGATCTCGCTGTCGCTCAAGCAGCTGCAGCCCGATCCCTGGACGACGCTCGCCGAGCGTTTCCACGAGGGCGAGATCGTGCACGGCAAGGTCACCAAGCTCGCGACCTTCGGCGCGTTCGTCGAGATCGAGCCCGGCGTCGAGGCCCTGCTGCCCACCGCCGAGATGTCCGAGCGTCAGGTGAAGCCCGAGGACGTGGTCACCGTCGGCCAGGAAATCCGCGCCGTCATCAAGCGCTTCCGCCCGGAGGATCGCCGCATCTCGTTGTCGCTGCGTGACGTCGCCCAGGACTACCTGGACGACCACGAGACGGAGGATCATGGGACGTCGGACGAGGAGTAAGCCGCAAGGCGGTCTCGTCGCGTCCGTCGAGCCGGGCAGCATCGCTGCCCGGCTCGACCTGCGTCAGGGGGACCGTCTCTTGTCCGTTAACGGCAAGAAACTGCGCGACATCATCGATTATCGCTATGAAATCTGCGAGGAATACCTCACGCTGCGCGTCAAGCGCGGCGAGGAGCTTCTGACCAAGCGCGTCGAGAAGGAGATGGACGAGGACCTCGGAATCAGTTTCGAGCTCGCGGTCTTCGACAACATCATCGAGTGTCACAATCGCTGCAGCTTCTGCTTCATTCACCAGATGAAGCAGGGCATGCGCCACTCGCTCTACATCATGGACGACGACTACCGGTTGAGCTTTCTGCAGGGCAACTTCGTGACGCTCACGAATTTGCGGGCGTCGGACTGGAAGCGTATCTATCAGGACCACTTGAGTCCGCTCAACGTCAGCGTGCACACGACCAACCCGGCGCTGCGCGTCGAGATGATCAAGCACCCGCGCGCGAACCGGGTGATGGCCGAGCTGCGCCGGCTCGCGAAGCACGGCATCGACTTCAACGCCCAGATCGTCTTCTGCCCCGGCTTCAACGACGGCGCCGAGCTCGATCGCACGCTGCGCGATCTCGAGAAGCTGATTCCGAACTTGCTGTCGGTGGCGATCGTGCCGGTCGGCCTGACGCAGTTCCGCAAGTATTTGCCCAAGCTCGAGGCGGTCTCGAAGGAGACGGCGCGCGAGACGATTCTGCAAGTGAAGCGCTGGCAGAAGTACTTCATGGACAAGTACGGCGACCCCATCGTGCGCCTGGGCGACGAGTTCTACTTGATCGCGGACCTGACGGCCCCGGGCAACGCGCACTACGGCGAGTACGAGCAACTCGGCGACGGCGTCGGCGGCGGTGCGCTGATTCAGCACGAGTTCAAGCGCCTCGTCCGGCACCTGCCGGAGCGCCTCGAGAAACCGCGCCGCGTCACGGTCGTGACCGGCCAGGCCGGCGAACGCTTCGTCGCGCCCCTCGTGGACCGGCTCAACGCGGTCGAGGGCCTCGACATCACGCTGCGTAAGCTGGTGAGCGATTTCTGGGGCTCGCTGATCACCGTCACCGGCCTTTTGACGTACCACGACCTGGTCCATCACCTGCAGGGGCAGGAGCTCGGCGACGCGCTCGTGATTTCGGACGTCATGCTCAAGCCCGGCACCGATCTGACGCTCGACGGCAAGCGTGTGCCGGACCTCGAAGCGGCCCTGGGCGTGCCGGTGGTGGTCGCGGAAAACTCCGCGCGCGGTCTGGTATCGGGCACTTTGGGTGCCGAGATGCCGAAGCTCTCCGAGCGCGTTTACGGCAACCACTACGAGCCCAACATCCCCTCGTTCCATTGAAGCGCGTATGACGGAAACCTTCTCCAGCTTTTTCTCGCGGGTCGTCTCACAGCTGCCCGGATAC
>DATNPP010000322.1:0-2729 GCA_036703175.1 Oscillatoriaceae cyanobacterium | reverse complement strand
GGTCTACGCCGATCGCTTCGGCGAGCGCATTCAGCCGGCGCCGGGGGCGATCGCCGTGACCGACGAGGCCCGGCTCGCCCAGCGCGGCATGACGGCCCACAGCAGCCGTCGCGTGGAGCTGTCGGCGCAGCGCGAGGCGATCGCGAACAGCCTCGCGCGCATACGGGGCAATCTGGAGCGCCTCAAACGCCACGCGCCCAAGGGACCGCCGGGCGCGCCCAAAGGCTAAGGATTCCGCTCGATTGTTCAGGCATTCAACCGCCCCGGTTTCGCCGGCTGCATGTGCCCGTAATGCCCTCGAGAGGACACTTGTGGCGCGCGCCGGTCGATTTCCGGATCGGGCAGCCGCGTGATGTAAAATGGGCCTGAGCAACCCCGTGATCCCAGCAGGCTATGGAGAACTCGTCCGTGCAGAAATGGTTGGCAGGCAGTCTCGTTCTGGTCAATGTATGGGCGTGCCACGGGGCGAGCGCGGCCCAGAAGCAATTCACGGCCCCTGGGAGGTCTCTGATGCAACTGAAGAGTGATGCCTTCACGCCGGAGGGCATGATTCCCAAGCCCTACACCTGCGACGGCGAGAACGTCTCACCGCCCCTGCGCTGGACCAACGTGCCCAACGATGCGAAGTCGCTGGCGTTGATGCTGCAGGATCCCGACGCGCCGTCGGGTGTGTTCGTGCACTGGATCGTCTACAACATTCCGCCCAATGAGCTGGCGCTGCCCAAGAGCATGAGCCGCGATCCGATGATCGGCAACGGCGTGCGCCAGGGCGAGAACAGCTTTCACCACATCGGCTACGACGGCCCCTGCCCGCCGAGCGGCACGCACCGCTACCAGTTCCAGCTCTACGCGCTCGACACTGTGCTCGGCCTCGAGCCCGGCGCGACCAAGGAGCAACTGCTCTCGGCGATCGACGGCCACGTGCTCGATTCGGTGATGCTCGAGGCCAAGTTCGGCCACTAGGGCGTGCGGCGCTCCTCGCGGCGGGTGGCGATCGCCTGCCAGACTTGCAGGCGCTGGTCGTCGGTCATCGCCATCCAGCCCGCGATCTCGTCGAGGGTGCGCAGGCACCCGACGCAGATTCCCGCTTCGACGCGGCAGATGTTCACACAGGGCGAGGCGACCGGCATGCGCCCAGTGTAACGCTCGATCGCGGCCAAATCCAGCCGCGCGCGGTAGAATCTTGTCATGGCGGACCCGAAGAAACGCGTCGAGGAGAACGTCGAAGGCGACTTCTTCGTCGACAGCACCTGCATCGATTGCGACACCTGTCGCCAGCTGGCGCCGGCCTCGTTCGCCGAGGCCGACGGGCACTCCTACGTCTACGCCCAGCCGCAAGACGACGAGGCCCGGCGCGCGGCGACGCGGGCGCTGCTGAGCTGCCCGACCGCCTCGATCGGCGGTGCGGATCCGCTCGTCGCGCGCGGCGTGATGGCCGAGTTTCCGCTCGAGATCGACGACGGCGTCTACTACAACGGCTTCACCTCGGCGTCCTCGTTCGGTGCCAGCAGCTACTTCGTGCGCCATCCGGACGGCAACTGGCTGATCGATTCGCCCAAGTACCACCCGGCTCTGTTTCAGCGCTTCGAGGCCTGGGGCGGCGTGCGCTACATCTTTCTGAGCCACCGCGACGACGTGGCCGACGCGGCCCGCTACGCCGCCAAGTTCGGCGCCGAGCGGATCATCCACGCGGCCGATCGCGACGCGCAGCCAGACGCCGAGCGCGTGCTCGAGGGCACTGATGCCGTGCGCATCGGCGAGGACTTCCTCGTGATTCCGACGCCCGGCCACACGCGCGGGCATTGCGTGCTGCTGGTGGGCGATCGCCACCTCTTCACGGGCGATCACCTGGCGTGGGACCGTGAGGCCGGCGAGCTGGAGGCGTTCCGGGACGCTTGTTGGTTCTCCTGGCGCGAGCAGACGGCCTCGATGGCGAAGCTGCTCGATTACCGCTTCAGCTGGGTGTTGCCCGGCCATGGCGCACGAATTCACATGCCCGAAGACCAGATGCATCGGGCGCTTGATCAGCTGGTCAAGCGCATGGAAAGCATGCGATAAAACGTGATTATGTCAAATCGACCAAGCGATCTTGGCAGATTCGCACAACATGCAACCCCGTCATTCTTGGGATAAGACCATCACCTGGCGTTTCGACGCAGAAAGGATGGTGCCCCATGATCACCAAGCCGCTTACTCGCCCCACCAAGCCCTCCGAGACCGGCGCGCTCGACCCTGTCGTCGAGCGGGCGTGGTTCCTCGCCGAGCTGGATCAGCTCGAGCTCACGCTTACGATTCCGCGCGCCGAGCCCGAGCCGCGGCGTTCCTGAGCGCTCGCGGAACAATCGCTTCTTTTTCGGCGTCTGCTGGTAGAATGAACTGATGCGTGTCGCCCGCCGCGGGGGCGATCGCGCGGGAGGATGCCGGTGCGCAAGCGACTCGTTCCGTTGCTCGTGATGCTGACCCTGACGGGCTGCCAGGCGCTTTCGCCGGCCGAGCTCGTGGGGCGGGCGCTCGCGGGCGGCATCGTGGCCGCGCAGGGGCTGTTCATCTCGGACACGGACGAGGTGAAGATGGGCCTGCAAACCAAGGCCCAGGTGCTCGCCGAGACGCCCGAGTACCCCAACCCCGCGCTGCGCGACTACGTGAACTCGGTGGGCCAGAAGATGGTGGCCCAGTGCGAGCGCAGCAGCTTGCCCTTCGAGTTCCACGTGATCGAGAGCAAGGACATC
>DATNPP010000321.1:0-13972 GCA_036703175.1 Oscillatoriaceae cyanobacterium | reverse complement strand
GCACCCGCCGGGCCCGTGGCACCCGCCGGGCCGGTTGCACCGGGGACGCCTTGCGGTCCCGGAAGTCCGATGCCCGGGGGGCCCATGGGGCCCGCATCGCCTTGTGGACCCATCGCGCCGGTAGCGCCGGTCGCGCCCGCGATACCCGTCGCGCCGGTCGGCCCTGCGGGCCCCGCCGGGCCGGTAGCCCCGGTGGCCCCGGTCGGGCCGACCAGGGCTTGGGTGGTCAGGGCGAAGTTCACGCCCAGTGCCGGCGCCGCGACGGTGGTCGTGATCGGATTCGTTCCCGTCTGCGTGGCGAAACCGGGCGCGCTCGCGCTGAGGGTGTAGTCGCTGCCGACTGGCACGCCGGTCATGGTGTAGCTGCCGTCCGACTTGGTCATCGCCATGTAGCTGGTTCCCGGAATGTAGACCAGCGCGCCGGCCACGGGGTTGCTGGCGGTATCGGTCACGATCCCCGAGATCGTGGTTGTCGGCGTGAGATCGACGTCGGCCGTCGTCGTGCCGGCCAGCACGTGGTACATCACGCCGGTCTCGGCGAGCAAATCGCTCTCGACCATGACGTTGTACTGCGCATTCGAGGGAACGCCGAGCATGAAGCGACCGGAGGCGTCCGTCGTCGTCACGTACGGCGTGGCGCTCGGCCCGGCGCCCACGGGCAGGGCCTTTACGACGGCACCCGCCACCAAAGCCCCCTGCGCATCGCGCACCTGGCCGGAGATGCTCGCATCGGCGGCGTTGACCCCGAGTACCGGCGCCGTCAGGTGCGCGGACCCCTGACAGCCCTGCGTGAGCATGCCGATCAGCGCCAGGGATTGGAGAAGCTGTTTGCGAATCATGGCGATTCAACCTCCGTCTACCGACCTCGTGAGAGGGCCTGCCAAAGGAAACTCCGGTGCTCGAAAACGGCGTTACGGCGGAGGTGGGGTGCCGATGGTGACGATTCGCGTGCTGTTCACGGCGCCGTCGACCGCGACGATCAGTTGGTAGACGCCGTCCGGAAGGTTGAAGAACGCATAGGCGCCATTCGAGTCGGAGGCGGTTTTGGCGACGAGCGTGCCGTCCATGGTGTCCAATTGCAACAGCGCGTTCGCGCGGGCGACACCAGCCACGGTGACCACGCCGCTCAGGCTGGGCGGCGGCGGAAGCGGAGGCGCGCCGCCGCCGCCGGAGCTCGTCGTGACCACCGGGGTGTTGATTCCGGCAAAGGCGCTGTTCGAAGTCGTGCTGTTGCGCTGGGCATCCGCGAGCGCCTCGGCGGCGTCGGAGACCGTCAGCGTCGTGGTTTTGCCCTCATAGACGAGCTCGAGCTGATGCGTGCCCGCCACGATCACCTGGACCGGAGGGACGGTCACGCCTTCCACTTGCCACGCGGCAGGCACCAGCAGGGGGCCGCCGGCGGCCATGTTCTCGTAGGCTTGAAGATTACAGGCCTCGACGGCATCGACGAAGTCGGTCTGCAGCGAGGTCGCGAGAATGATCCGATTCGCGAGCGCGTCGATGTTGCCGGGGGTGGGCTGGCTGACGGCCGCCGCGGCTTCGGCGGCGACGCTCGCGTCGTGCAGGGCGTTCGTGCGCGTCGCATCCACGAGCGTGCTCAGCTGCCTCATGAGCGCATCGACGGCGTCGTTTCCGCCGTTCGACGGCAGCGTGCGCAGAACGTCGGCGATCTTGGAGGTCAGCTTGCGCGCCACGACCGAGCTGGCGAGGTCGAGCAGCCATTCGGGCGGGTTGTCGGCCTGTTGGAGCGTCTTGCCGGCGCCCGGAACGATGAATAGCCCGCTGAGCGCCGCGCTGCCGGAGGTTGCCGTCACGACCACGACGGTGCCCGGGTTGAGGCCGTTCGTGAGCGGCAGGCTGATGATGCCCTGATCGTCCAGCTTCAGGCCGTTCGCCAAGACCGAGAGATCGCGCGCGCGCCGTACGGTGACGGCGGCCCCCGCGAGCCCCCGATTCGAGAGCATCGTGCGTAGCTGGACCGTCGGGGTTTCGGCCGAGGGAGCGGCGCTCGGAAGCGCGGTCGGCGGCGCCGTTGGAGCGCTCACCGTCCCGCCTGGCGTTGGGGCGGTCGAGGCGCCGCAGCCTGTCAGCAGAGAGAGCCCCGCAAGGGCGGCCAGATAGGGGCGAAGCGTGAACACGGGAACCCCCTTTCCGGGCGCTCTTGTGCATGACGATTAAAGAGTTGATGGCAATCTCGTCTTCGCCATTCGCGGTCGACCCGGTGCGACCCATGCCGCATACGCTCGTGCTCGTTATGAGGCAAATGCTGTCACGCGGGGCAGGGCTTGTCAAGAAATCGGCCGAGCGAATCGAAGAGGGCCGAACGCACCACTTGGGGCCATATTTGGCTGTTCTTACAATTGCCGGGCTTTTATTTGTTCATAAAAGCCCAGTGTCTCTCGTAGGCTCGGATCGTCGGGGCGTTCCACGAGGGCGTGCCGTGTCGCATGTTCGCCGAGCTCGAACGCGCCGACGTGGTAGGCCGTGATGCCGACCAGGGCCGCCGCGCGCCACGCGTAAATCTCGGCGTCGACGAAGAGGCGGTCTTGCGCCGGGTATGGCAGCTGTTGCGCCCGTTGTGCGAAGACGAAAGCGACGGGGAAGGCGCGCTCGTCGAGGTAGTGCTGGGCGATCGCGCAGAGTGGCTCCGCGCGGTGGGGGGCGATCGCGAAGGCCTCGAGATAGAGTTGCTGCACCTCCGGCCAGGGATGGCCGCAATTGGCCGTCAGCCGGGCGAGCATCATGATCGCCGCGTAGACTTCCTCGTGCCAGCCGCCCAGCTCGATGCGGCGGCGGTACCAGGCGATCGCCTCCGCGTCGCCTCCGAGGCAGGCGTAGGTTTGGGCGAGGTAAAAGACCGAACGGGTGTCTTCGGGATGCCGGGCCACCTCGGCGAGCAGAAGTTGCAAATCGCGTTCCCAGCGCGCCCGGGTGCGTGCCGCAGAAGCGCTGGAACGCGTCTGCGTGATCGTCACGCCGGGAACGACCACCTGAGGAATTTGGTCCTGCGGGCCCATGAGCAGCTCGTGGACGACGCCGCGATAGCGCCACCCGGCGCCGGCGCGGCTGAGACGCGGCGAGCAAAAGGACATGCCGCCGGTGTTCACCGTCAGATAGAAGGCGTCTTGCCCGGCGGCAACAGGGCTTTCGAGGAATTCACGCAAGCGTGCCCCCTCATGAAGCACGTCTTCGGCGTCCAGGCACAGGAGGTACTCGCACTCCGTGCCCGCGAGGGCCAGCGCCGCATTGCGGGTCGTCGCGAAGTCGACGAACGGCCTTTCGTGAAGCGCTCCCGGCACCTCGGCCAGCAGCGCGCGAATCTGCGCCTGGGTGCCGTCCGTCGAGCCGGTGTCCAGAATCGTCCAGGCGTCGATGTACGGGCGCACGGACGCCAGGGTCCGCACGAGGTCATCGACCTCGTTCTTGACGATCATACAGAGCTTCAACAGGCGGCGCCGCGGCGTGGAAGCGTCCGGATGGGGCATGGATTGGCCTCGCAGACGGGCTCTCGGCCGCGCGGCGGGCGGCCGGGAGCGAACTGAACCGACCCGTTCAATGCCAGCATAGAACGCCGCCCGGGCGCTGAAAACCCTCGCTCGAGCCGGAGGAAATTCGCGCGCGAGGGTATCAGCAACTGGGAGCCCGTGGCGCGTATCGCCCCTGCCTGGCGCTTGTGCACCGCCTCCTTGACGGGGCTTCGCCAGCGGCGGTAGCATCACGTTATGTCCAGGGCGCCGTCGTGTACAAGTCGCATCCGGCGGCGTGCGCCTGCTGAAGCCGGTTTCGGGGCTTCCGTCCTAGTCCGAGCGTGCCAAGTGACATCCCGAGAGGAAGCATGAACAGAACTTTCGCCATCATCACGGTTCCGGTGCTCGTCGTCGCCCTGGGCGGCGCGCTTCGCTTCGGCAGCCCGCTCCCTCCGGTCGCGCTCAAGGCCGCCTCGAACCAGCTGACGCTGCCCGGCACGTTCCACGTGAACTTTCCGAAGGAAGGCCAGCTCGCCGTCGGCGAAGAGAGCCTCGGCGTGGTCGCCGCGTCGCCCAATCAGGAGCCGGTGGCGATCGCCAGCCTCACCAAGATGATGACGGCCTATTTGCTGTTGCAATCCGAGCCGCTCAAGTACGGCGAGGACGGCCCCGTTACGACGCTCACGGCGGCCGACGTCGCGGAGTATCAGAAGGACCGGGCCGCAGGCGACTCCGTCGTGCGCGTGGCGGCGGGCGAGAAGATGACCGAGCGTGAGCTGCTCGAGGCGCTGCTTTTGCCCTCGGCGGACAACATCGCGACGCTGATCGCGAACAAGCTGGCCGGCAGCGAGGACGCCTTCGTCACGAAGATGAACGCCGCCGCCAAGTCGCTCGGCATGAACCAGACCACCTACCGCGACGCCGCGGGCGTGAACCCGGCGACGGTCAGCACGGCGAGCGATCAGCTGAAGATTGCGCAGGCCGTGATGCAGAACCGCCAGTTCCGCGACATCGTGCGCGAGCCGCAGGCCGAGCTGCCGGTGGCGGGCATCGTCTACAACGTGGACTTCATGGTCGGCAAGCAGGGCATCAGCGGCATCAAGACCGGCAGCACGCTCGAGGCGGGCAGCTGCTTCGTCGGCTCGTACCCGATCACGGTCGACGGCGTGCCGCGCATCGCGCTCGCCGCCGTGCTCGGCCAGCAGTCGCTGCACGACGCGCTGACCTACGACGCGCAGGTGTTGCACGACATCTCGTCCGAGTTCAAGAACTACCCGATCACCCAGCCGACCGGCGGCTTCGCCTCGCTCGTCGCGCCGTGGGACGAGCAGAGCGGATTGCAGGTCACCAAGCCGCTGCAAGTCTTCGGCTATCCGGGCATGCCCGTCACCATCGCGGCCAAGCTCGTGCAGGAGAAGCTGCCGATCACGGCCGGTCAGAACGTGGCCGAGCTGACGATCACCGCTGGGACGGCGACGGAGACCGCGCCGTTGCAGGCGGTCGACGCGATCCAACCGCCCACCGCGATGTGGCGCCTGATTCGCTAGGCGATCGAATTCGGAACGGGGCCAGGTCGCTTAGACTTGGCCCCGTTCATTCTTGGAATTACTGCAAGGCGTACTTGCGCAGCGCCGAGTCGCCGACGTTCGCCGCGTAGAGCGCGCGGTGGCTGTCGAAGATGACGGACGAGGTGCGATCGAGTCCCGTCGCCACCGTGTAGCGGTGGCCCGAGAAATCGACCAGCAGCACCTGCGCGTTGTGGCTGTTCTGGCCGCCGTAGAGGCCGACGGCGAGGTAGCTCGGGCACCAGGCGATCGCGCAGGCCGTCCAGAGGCCGCTCGCGACCGTCGTCATCGCGCCGGACGGCGTAATTTTGGCGACCGTGCCGCTCCAGGTGCAGATCCAGAGGTTGTCCTGATTGTCGATCGCGATCGCATTCACGCTGCCGATGCTTTTGAAGGTCGACGCGTGCCCGTCCGGCGTGATTTGCAGAATGCGGTTGTTGCTGTAATCCGCCAGATAGACGGTGCCGTGGCTGTTCACCGCCGGCCAGACCGGGCGGTTCAGGCCGCCGGTGAAAAACGTGCTGTGCGAGCCGCCGCCCGGCGGCACTTTCTCGAGGGTGTTGCCGTTGTACTGGGCCACCAGCAGATCGCCCGCCTTGTCGAAGGCCAGCCCGGCGGGACCCTTGAAGCCGCCGGCGTAGTGCGTCGAGGCGCCGTTGGGCGCGACCTTCGTGACGGTGTTGCCGTTCCAGTCCGCCTCGTAGAGGTTGTCGGCGCCGTCGCAGGCCAGCCCGTTGGGCCCGCGTAGCCCGGAGCCCAGAAAAGAAGCATGCGCGGCATAGGCCGCGGCCGCTTGCGCCACGCCCGGCGTGACGCCCCTCGGAACGGGCGACGGCGTCTTCGTGCCGACGGGCGTCGGCGTCGAGGTCGGCATGGTCGAAGGCGGCGGGCCCCCCGCGGCGCCGAACGCCTGCAGCTCGTAGATCGCGAAGTGGGGCTGCGGATTGCTCGCCGCGTTGTGCCAGCTCACGCGCACGTACTTGCCGCTGGTGCCGGCCGGAAGGGCCTTCGTCTCGAGGTTCCAGGTCTTGTTGGTCTGATTCGCGAGCGCGGTGGTCCACGAATGGCCGTCGTTCGAGACCTGCACGTCGTAGCCGGTGCCGGCGGGACTCGTGCCCGTCTTGATCGCGATGCTCGTCAGCGCCGTGGCGGCGCCGAGCGTCAGGCTCGCCCAGGCGGTCGTGCTGCGGTACCCGCCGTTCGTCCAGGCGGAGGCGAGGTTGCCGTCCACGAGGGCATTGGCGTTGGAACCGGGCGCGGTGCTGTCGACCGTGACGCCGGCGATCGCCAGCGGCGAGACGGCCTGAATCTGGTAGCGCCCCGTCGCCGCCGGAGGCGAGGCCTGGGGCGGCGTGCCGCAGCTAACCAGGCAAATCGAGAGCGCCAGGGGCGAACAAGGAAGGATACGCATCGGGTCTCCTCTTGAGGTAACGACACGGATTCGTCGTCATTCAAGCAGAGGAGAGACCGGCGCGTTAGGGCGCGATGCACCAACGCCGTCCTTGGGGGCGCCAAGTTCCGGCGTCGTTCAGCGTTCGTCGCGAATGGCGCGCACGAGCTCCCGAGGCGCGACGTATGGCATCAGCAAAGCGCCCAGAATCAGCGCGCCGAGGACCTCTTCGGCGCCGTCCACCGCGAAGTCCGCGACGGCGCCGATCAGCGGCAGAAACAGGGCGAAGAAGCCTTCGACCGGCACTTCGAGCGCGACGAGCACCGTCATCACGGCGCCGCCGCAGGCGAGCGCCAGCGCCTTGGCGCGAAAGGGCACGCGGCCGTCGCGCATCAGGGCCATGCCGAAGCCCAGATCGAGGAAGCGGCTCGCGCCGAACCGTGAGGCGATCGCGCGTCCCAGCGTGCGCTGCACGAGCGCGCCTTGCCATCCGTTTGCCATGGGGACCTCCCGCGGGGTGTCGCCCGGATGCGCCGGGCGTTCGCTCATGGTTCCGCGAAGCCCTCCGTGCGTCAAGCATAGCAAGCGTCACGTGACGGCGCGGATTCGCGTGTGGAGTGTTACCATGGCGAAATGCCGCATTCACCAGATCTGACCGCCGCCGCGTGGGCGATCGGCCAACGCGTTCGCAACGAGGCCGAGCCTTCTTTGGGCCTGGGCATCGTCGAGGGCTTTCCGACGCCGCGCAGCATCGCGATCCGCTTTCCGGCGGCCGGCGAACACCGCCTCTACAATCCGCAGAGCGCGCCGCTGCGGCGCTACGAGCTGGGCGTGGGCCAGCCGGGGCGCACGCAGGACGGGCGCGATTTTCGCGTCGAGCGCCTCGAGCGCGACGCCCAGGGGCTGATCACGTACTTCGGGCAGGGCCTGGTGGTGCCCGAGGGCGAACTCGCGGATTCGAGCAGCTCGCACGACCCCATGCAGCGCTTGCTCGCGGGAGAGTTCAGCCATCACGAGGCCTTCGATTTGCGCGAGCAGGCCTGGCGTCTGCGCTCCGAGGTGTTGCAGAAGCGTAGCCGCGGGCTTGCGGGCGCGCGCGTGGCGCTGTTGCCGCATCAGCTGGCGATCGCCCACAAGGTCGCGAGCCGCGAGTATCCGCGGGTGCTGCTGGCGGACGAGGTGGGCCTCGGCAAGACGATTGAAGCGTGTTTGATCTTCGGCGCGCTGCGGGCGCTGGGACGCGCCGATCGGGTGCTGGTGCTGACGCCGGCGAGCCTCGTGAACCAGTGGTTCGTCGAGCTGTACCGCCGCTTCAACGAGGTCTTCACGCTGCCGCATGCCGAGCTGGACACGGACGACGCGCCCGAGCCGTCGGATGAAAACCCGTTCGATGGCGGCACGCGCGTGATCGCCCCGCTGGACTGGATGCTCGACCGCCGGCGCCTGGCGCAGGCCCTCGAGCAGCCGTGGGACCTGGTGATCGTGGACGAGGCGCATCATCTGGGCTGGTCGCCCGCGCGCGTGAGCCCCCAGTACGCCGCCGTGGAGGCGCTGTCGCGCCGAAGCCAGGGCTTGCTGCTGCTCACGGCGACGCCGCTGCGCCAGGGGCTCGAAACCGAGTTCGGCCTGCTGCGGCTGGTCGACCCCGAGCGGTTCGCCGATTTCGCGCGTTTCACGGCCGAGCAGGCGCGCATGCGCGACGTGGCGGCGATCGCCGAGCGCTTGCAGTCGGGAGAGCCCGTGGCCGACGCGCTGCGCCGAATGTACCCCGAGGCGCGTTGGGACGGCACGCCCGCCGCGTCGCTGCACCAGCTGATCGATCGTCACGGCACGGGCCGCGTGCTGATGCGCAACCGCCGTGAGAAGCTGGGCGGGTTTCCGGGGCGCGCGCTGCATCTGAGCGTGCTGCCGCTGCCCGAGAGCTGGAAGAAGGCCAAGGCCTGGCCCGAGGTCGTCGCGCTGCAGCGGATGCTCGGGCTGCCCGAAACCAAGGGGCCGGAGCCTTCCGCCACCGACGATCCGCGTACGGCCTGGGCGCTCGAAACCGTGCGTTCGTTGGGCACGCAAAAGGTCGTCGTGATGGCCGCGTCGGTGCAAAGCGTGAAGGCGCTCGAGAAGTACTTCAAGCGCGAGTCCGGCCTCAAGGTGGCGGTGTTCCACGAGCAGCTCGGGCTCATCGAGCGCGATCGCCAGGCCGCGTACTTCGCGGACTCCGAAGGCGCTCAGGTGCTGATCTCGAGCGAGATCGGCGGCGAGGGGCGCAACTTCCAGTTCTGCCATCATCTGATCCTCGTCGATCTGCCGCTTCATCCCGACGCGCTCGAACAACGCATCGGGCGATTGGATCGCATCGGGCAGACCGAGACGATCGCGGTGCACGTGCCCGTCATCGCGCAGACGCCCGGGCAGGCGCTCTTCGAGTGGCATCGCGCGCTGCACGTCTTCGAGGCCCCTCTGACGGGCGGCGAGCCGGTGCTCGAGGCCCTCGCGCCGAGGCTGCTCGAGGTGCTGAGCGCGCACACGCCGGGCGCCTGCGAAGAAGAACGGCTCGAAGCCTTTCTGGCCGAGACCGCGGCGGTGTTGGCACGTCATCAGGCGGACGTGCAGGCGAGCGTGGACTTTCTGATCGATCTCAATTCGTTCGACCAGCCGCTGGGCCACGCGATGGTCGAGGAGATCGCGGCCTTCGACACTCCCTTGCTGGAAAGCTGCGTCAGCGGCTTGCTCGAACACTTCGGCGTGGTCGAGGACGACCTCGCCGATCCGCGCCTGCGCCGCATTCAGCCGGGCGATCTGATGAAGGTCGATCCCTTCCCCGGCCTGCGCTCGGACGGCTATCTGGCGACCTACGATCGCGAAGTGGCGCTCGCGCGCGAGGAGATTCAGTTCCTGAGCCCCGATCATCCGCTGGTCGAGGGCGCGCTCGGCTTGCTGCTGGACCAGGCGGAGGGCCGCGCCAGCCTCGCGCGCTGGGGCGGCGCGCCGGAGCAGGGCCTGCGGATCGAGTTTCTGTTCCTGCTCGAGGCCATCGGACCGGAGCGTCTGACGCTGCCGCGTTTTCTGCCGCCGACCTCGCTCGCGGTGGCCCTGGATCTCAAAGGCCGGCTTTGCGAGTCCGCCCAAGAAGCGGGCGTGAGGCTTCAGCCGCTCGCGCCTCAATGGTGGAGCCGACTCGCGGGCGCGCTGCAAGACGCCTTGCCGGATCTGCTGGAAACGGCCGAAGCGGAGGCCAATTCCCGTCTGCAAGCCCGCGTCGCGGCGGCCGTGGCGCAGGCCGAGGAGGTCCTCGGCGGCGAGCAACGCCGCCTCGAGGAACTGCGCGCGCTGAGCAACGTGCCGGCCGTCGAGCTGGCGAGCCATGCCGAGAAGCTCCGCGAGACGCTGGCGTGCCTCGGCGGCGCGCGCGTCGGCCTGGACGCGGTGCGGGTCTTGCTGCTCGATCCGAACGCCTGACGCGCAACGCCAACGACACGATCCACCGGGGCCCCACTTCCGCCACGCAGGAAGCGGGGCCCTGGTTCGTGATGCCGCGTGAGAACGTGTACCAGCTGAATACGAAACAAACGCTTGACAGGCCCTGGGTTTTTGCTTAGTATACATACGTTGAAAACATGTGGAAAAGTTGTCTCATGTGTTTTCGAACGGTATACAGCTCTCGCACTTCCCGGAAAGGAAGGTCCCCATGCCCAGTTTGAATTTCCTCTCCTCTTGTCTGCTGGTGACGCTGGCTTTGGCCGGCTGCAGCAGCGCGCCGACGCTCACTTCGCCGGCGCCGGCGGACAGCCAGGCTACTGGCGGCAATCAGGGCATCGCGGCAGGCGAGCCCGCGCCCGGCGGCGCACCGAACAGTGCGACCGCGATCCTGACGCCGTGCCGCAGCACCTTCATGAAGGTCGACACCAACGGCGACGGCTGGGTCGACCTCGGCGAGCTCGAGGCCTCCTACGGCGCCGCCAACAAGGCGCAGGCGGATGCCGATTTCAAGGCCAAGGACGCCGACGGCAACGGCAAGCTCGACAACGGCGAGTTCGGCTGCCTCGACACGGCGCCGAACGGCGGTACGCCGACGGGCAAGGGTTAAGCCTCAGATATGGGACCGCGCCGGCTTGCGAGGCAAGCCGGCGCGGTCCAAAAAAGCAAACAAAGTCGAGGGGCAGGCAACCCGCAGGTCGCCTGCCCCTCGGCCTGGCGCTAGTGCGCCCGCCAGAGCGCGAACACCGAGCCTTCGGAGTCCATCACGTGCAACATGTGGCCGTGGCCGGGGACCTCGATCTTCTCGCCGAGCACCTTGCCGCCGTGGGCCACGACCTGCGCCGCCGTCTTTTCGATCGACTCGACCGCGAGGAAGTTGATCACGGCCTCGGGCATGCCCTCGGAAGGCTCGAAGAAGCCGCCGCCCTGGCCGCCCGGCGTGCGGAAGAGCGTGTAATTCATCTCCGGCACGTCGACGAAGCTCCAGCCGAAGACTTCGCCGTAGAACTTCTTCGCGCGGGCGCGGTCCTTGACCGGATATTCGAAGTGGCAGAAGTCGCCTGCCTTGATCGGGGCCGGGTGCTGGGGCTGCGTTTCAGTGGTCATCGGCTTTCTCCTCTCTCGATGGGGGCGTGGGCGATCGACAACGCGCGGTTCTCGATCAAATGTTCGAGGGCTGAGTATAAGGCTTGCCTGCTGGGATGTCCAGCAAATTTTTGCGAGCCGTTCGCGAGCGCTATTCGAGCCCCATGAGGGTCAACGCGGTCGGATACTCCACGCGATAGCCCCAGGTCAGCTTTTGCGGTTCACGCGGCACCACCTGGACCTCCCAGCTCAGCTGGCCGGGCTCGTCTTGCTTGGCGGCGACGTTCATTTCGCCGAGTTTGACGCGGATGTCTTCTTGCGTGCTTTGCGGCACGGGCTCGATCACGACGACCGATTGCGGGGCTTGCTTGTAGCTCGTGAGGACCAGCTCGTAGCGATACTCGGCGAAACGCTCCTTCTTGAGCAAGCCGCCCTCGCCCGTGTTCTTCTTCAAGCGCTTGCGCTCGACCTGCAGCGCGCGATCCACGCCCATCGGCAGCTTGAAGCTCTGGCCGGGCATCACCTCGTCGGCGAGGGGAATCGTGCCCACGTAGTCCTGTCCCACGAAGGCCTTGACCGGTCCGCTCAAGAGCGGCCAGGCGCCCTCGTAGAGCGCCTCGACCTCCAAATAGACGTGAGGGCGCACTTTGGGGATCACCATGTAGCGTAGCTTGGGCGCCAGCTCCAGCAGGCCGATGGGCGCCTGGTGGGGCTCGCCGTCGCTCGGAATCGTGAGGGGGCGCACGACGGCCATCGTCACGCTGGTGCCCTGCTCGGCGACGACGGCCTGCGGCGCACGGGCCTCTTTCTTGGCGGGCGCCGGGGCTGACGGCATCGGAGGCGCGGGAGGCATATCGCCGGCTTCTTCTTCCATTCGCGCCTGCATGCGCGGCGGTTCGGGCCGCCAGGCGGACAAGAACCAATCCGACACCGTGGGCGGATTGCTGCTCTCGGCGGGGCGGGCCGTCGACAGCCGCAAAGACACGTTTTCCCAGTGCTCGCCGGTCTCCTGGCTCACGAGGCCATAGTAGCGCCAATCCAGGCGATCGCCCGCTTGCGACAGCCTGGCGTCGTACGCCGGCGCCCACGAGGCCCCCCAGGTCACGTATTCGAGCAGCAGCGTGAGCCGGCCGCCTTGCAGCACTTCGACCGTCACGACGGCCTCGTAACACGCGTCGCCCTGGAACGATTGCAACTTCTCGAGCTCGGCCTCGAGCGCTTCGCGGCGCTCGGCCATGCGCCGCCGCTGCTGCTCGATTTCGAGCAGCCGGGCGGAAACTTTGGTTTGCTGCGCTTCGAGGAAGGCCAGCGTGTCTTCCCACTCATGCAGCTTGAGATGCCCCTCGCTGAGCTGCTGCGTGAAGCTGCCGGCCAGCTGTTGGGTGGTATGCTGCAGGGCCTGAAGCTGGCTGTTCTGAATCGATTGGGCATCCGCCAGCGTCCGATCGCCGTCCAGCAGGCTTTGCAGCATCGTCTCTTGCGCGACCACCTGCTCGGAGTTGGCGCGTCCGACGTAGGCGGTGCGCAGATTGAAGCCGTGCAGAATCACCTCGGCCTCGCCTTCGGCGCGCACGCGCAGCGAATCCTCGTGCAGCATCGTCGTCAGACCGCCCACGCGCAGATGGTGCGTGCCGGGGGCGAGCTCGACCGTGGCCGTGCGGCCCACGAGGGCGCGATCCGTGTAGACGGTGACTTCGTGAATGCGGCTTTCGATTTGCATGCCGTGCCTTTCTTCAGCTGGGGAATCCGAAATGCCGCAGAAGGCGGCTTCTCAGACTCCTTACCCACGCTCGTTCTCCGGTGAATCATCCGGGAGCGCGCGAGAGGCTACACGCCCTTCTTGCCGCGGCGCTCGTGGTCCGTCAGGGCCTGATCGACTTGTGCGAGCGTCTCCATGCCGATGGGCGGAAAGGTGCCTTCCGCGGCCCCCAGGATATGCTCGAGCACGCGCGTGCCCTGGCTCGCCCTGGCCAACAGGCGCTCGAGGCGGGCGCGATCGCCGTGAGCGGCGATCAGCTCGGGACCGAACAGATCGCCGAGCGTCTTCATGAAGGCCAGAAAGAGCTCGGCGGCGGCTTCGGCGTCCGCGACATGGAAGACGCCTTCGGCGACGCCCTGGCGAATCACGTCCGTCAGGTGCGGCGCCAGCGCCGCGTTCACTTGCAGCACGACGCGCTGCATCATCGCGGCGTAGGCCTCCTGATAGGCGACTTCGGTCACCGTGGCCACGAAGCCGAGATCGCGCAGTTTCCATTCGCGCGGCACGAGCACCAGCGCTTGCAAGCGCGCGAGCGCGGTGAGTCCCGGGCGCTCGACCGCGGCCAAGGTCGCGCCGACCACGCGTTCGCAGAAGCGATCGATCACGCCTTCCAGCACGGCTTCTTTGGAGTCGAAGTAGTGGTAGAACGTGCCCTTCGAGATCCCCAGGTGCTCGAGGATCGCCTGCACGCTCGTGCGGTCGTAGCCGGTGCGGCCGAACAGCGTCTCGGCGGCGTCGAGAATTTCGTCCCGCTTCTGGGCGTAGTCTTTGCGCTGGCGCGTCATGGCGCTTTCCTTTCCGGCGCGACGGCGGTGCCGTCGCGCAAGGCGTCGGGCGGGTAGTTCACGATCGCCTCGCCGGCCTGCAATCCCCCCGTGACTTCGGCGACGTCCTCAGTCTGATGCGCGATCGCCACCGTTTGCAAGTGGGCGCGGCCGTCTTTGACGACGAAGGCGCACCAGTGGCCGCCCTGGCGGAACAACCCGCTCATGGGCGCCATCAACGCGGCGGGGCTGCGCCAGACCACGACGTGCGTCTCGACGCGGTAGCCGTCGCCCAGACGCGCGGGCGGCGCGTCCAAGGCGATCGTCACGTCGACGCGCTGCTCGTCCACGCCCAGGGCCGAGACCTTGGTGAAGCCGCCCGGGTCGATGCGGCGCACCGTTCCGGTCAGGACACCATCGCCGCCCCACTGCGTGATCGTCGCCGGCATGCCCGGGCGCATGCGCACGGC
>DATNPP010000311.1:0-11415 GCA_036703175.1 Oscillatoriaceae cyanobacterium | reverse complement strand
GACATCACGAAGTTCCACTGCATCATCTGGCCGACGATCTTGTTGGCGCTCGGTCTGCCCCTGCCGAAGCTGATTTACGGCCACGGCTGGGTCAACGTCGGCGAGCAAAAAATGAGCAAGACGCTCGGCAACATCGTCGAGCCGAACGCGATCGCCGAGCAATACGGCGCCGACGCGCTGCGCTACTACCTGCTGCGCGAGCTGACCTTCGGCAAGGACGGCAGCTACACGTTCGAGGCCTTCAAGAAGCGCGTCAACGCGGATCTGGCGAACAATTTGGGCAACGCCCTCAACCGCACGCTCGGCATTCTCGAGAAGAACTTCGAGGGCCGCGTGCCGCAAGACTTGCCCGAGGTGACGGCCGAGCTGCGCGACAAGGCCGCCGAGACGCGCAGAGCCGTCGAGACCCACATGACGACCCTCGAGCTGCAAGAGACGCTCGAGGCCATCTGGGGCCTCATCGACGCCGTGAACAAGTACATCGACACGCAGGCGCCCTGGGCGCTTGCCAAGAACGGTGAGACGGAGAAGCTGGGCGGCGTGCTGTTCGGCGTCCTCGAGACGCTGCGCATCGCGACGGTGCTCACCTCGCCGTTCATTCCGGAGCTCGCGAACAAGCTCTGGGTGCAAATCGGCATTCCGGCCGAGCTGGGCGCCCAGCGCTGGGAGAACCTGAGCTGGGGCGGGCTGCCCGTCGGCACCCAGACGCACAAGACCGGCCCGGTCTACCCGCGCATCGAGGACGAGCTCGCGGCGCAGACCGGCGCGAAGAAGAAGTAATGCTCGAGCTGATCGACAGCCACTGCCACCTCGACGTGCCGCCCTTCAACGCGGATCGCGACGAAGTGCTTTCGCGCGCCTTCGACGTGGGCGTGCGGCAAATCGTGGTGCCCGGCATCGCGATCGCCGACATGCCCCGCGTGTTGGCGCTCGCTGACGCGCATCCGCAGATCTTCATCGGCGTGGGCGTGCACCCCCACGAGGCGCACACCTGGGAGGCGGACACCGCCGAGAAGCTGCGCGAATGGGCGAAGCACCCCAAGGTGGTGGCGATCGGCGAGATCGGCTTGGATCACTATTATCCCGAGCCGCCGCGCGACGTGCAGCATCATGCGATGACGCAGCAGGTCCGGCTGGCCGCCGAATTGGGCAAGCCCATTATCGTCCACGATCGCGACGCGCACGGCGAGACGCTCGCGCTGCTGCAAGCCGAGCTCGATCCGCAAGCCGGAGGCGTGATGCACTGTTTCTCGGGCTCGCTCGAGTTCGCGCGTGAGTGCATCAAGGCGGGAATGTATATCTCTTTCTCGGGCTCCGTGACCTTCAAGAACGCCCACAATTTGCAAGAAGCGGCCCAGCACCTGCCGCTCGACAAGATCCTGATCGAGACGGACTCGCCGTACCTCGCGCCGATTCCCTTCCGCGGCAAGCGCAACGAGCCGTCCTACGTGGCCCAGGTCGCGCACAAGATCGCCGAGTTGCAGGGCGTCGACGTCGAGGAAGTGGGCCGCGTCACCACCGCCAACGCACGCCGGCTCTTCCGTTTGCCGGGCTGACGCGCGGACTGCCGTCGCCATATCCTGAGAAGCTACCGATGCTCGTCGGTCTCCCCCGTGACATGCTCGACGGGGAGGGCCGAACGCATGACGCCACGGACGCCCATCGAAGCAGGAACTCGGGACCTCGGCAAGATTCCGCTCGAGCAGCTGGAACACGACCTCGGCTATCGGCCTGAGGGACTCGGTGCGGAAGAGGCCGTGCGTCGCCTCGCCGAGTACGGGCCGAACGCCCTGCCGGAAAAGCACGCCCATCCTCTGCTCAAGTTCCTCTCGTACTTCTGGGGCCCCATCCCCCGGATGATCGAGGCGGCGGCGCTGCTCTCCTGGCTCGTTCGCCACTGGGCGGACATGGTCATCATTCTCGCGCTGCTGGTGCTCAACGCCGCCGTCGGCTTCTGGGAGGAGTTCCAGGCGGGCAACGCCGTCGCCGCGCTCAAGCGCGAGCTCGCGCTGAACGCCCGCGTGCGGCGCGACGGCGCGTGGCGCCTCGTGCCCGCGGGCGAGCTGGTGCCGGGTGATCGGGTGCGCCTGCGCATCGGCGACGTCGTGCCCGCGGACGCGCGGCTCGTCGAGGCGGGGCCCCTGACGCTCGACCAGTCAGCCTTGACGGGCGAGTCCTTGCCGGTGTCGCGCGGCATGGGCGAGGTCGCCTACTCCGGCGCGGTCGTCAAGCAAGGCGAGGCGGACGCCCTGGTGTATGCCACGGGCGAGGCGAGCTTCTTCGGCCGTGCGACGCATCTGGTGGCGACCACCCGCAACGTGAGCCACCTCCAGCGGACCGTGCTCACGATCGGCAACTACTTGATCGTCTCCGCGGTCGCCCTCGTGGTCGTAATCCTCGCGGTCGGGCTCTGGCGCGGCGACGACCGGGTGATGCTGCTCGAGTTCGCGCTCGTGCTCACCGTCGCGGCCATCCCCGTCGCGATGCCGACGGTGCTCTCCGTGAGCATGGCGGTCGGTGCGCGCAATCTTGCCCGTAAACAGGCGATCGTCACGCGGCTCACGGCGATTGAGGAATTGGCCGGCCTCGACGTGCTCTGCACCGACAAGACCGGCACCCTCACGCAAAACCGCCTGACGCTGGGGACGCCGTTCAGCTCCGCGGGCTCGCGCGAGGACTTGTTGCGGGCGGCTGCCTTCGCCTCGCGTGCCGAGGACCAGGACCCGATCGATCTGGCCGTGCTGCAGAACAGCCCTCCGTTGCCGCCAGGCGCTCAGGTGATTGAATTCGTGCCCTTCGATCCGGTGCGCAAGCGGACCGAAGCCGAGGTCGAGCTCGCGGACGGCGCGCGCTTCCGTGTGACCAAGGGCGCTCCGCAGGTCGTGCTGGCGTTGTGCGCACCTGCCGAGTCGGTGCGCGGAAGCGCCGACGCCGCCATCGACGATTTCGCGCGCCGTGGCTATCGCTCCCTCGGCGTGGCCCGCCGTGATGAGGGTGCCTGGCAATTCCTGGGCGTGTTGCCGCTGTTCGACCCGCCGCGCGAGGACGCGCGCCAAACGCTCGCCGAGGCCCGGCGGATGGGGCTCGACGTGAAGATGGTGACGGGCGATCAGGTGCCGATCGCCCGCGAAATCGCCGCCAAGCTCGATCTGGGGACGCGCATTCTCGACGCCGATGACCTCGAGCGTCTGTCTCGAGAACCTCGAGAGCTCGACTCGGCCGTGGCCGCCGCCGACGGGTTCGCCCAGGTCTTCCCGGAGCACAAGTACCGGATTGTCGCCGCGCTGCAAAAGGCCGGGCACCTCGTGGGCATGACGGGCGACGGCGTGAACGATGCGCCGGCGCTCAAGAAGGCGGACGCCGGCGTCGCCGTCGCCGGCGCCACCGATGCGGCGCGCGCCGCGGCGGCGATCGTGCTGCTCGCACCGGGCCTCTCCGTGCTGATCGACGCCATTGTCGAAAGTCGGCGCATCTTCCAGCGCATGCAGAGCTACGCGCAGTACCGCATTGTCGAGACGGTGCGCGTGCTGCTGCTGATGACGCTGTCGATTCTGGCCTTCAACTTCTATCCCGTCACGGCCGTGATGATCGTGCTGCTCGCCATCCTCAACGACGGCGCCATTCTCACCATCGCCTACGATCGCGTGGCGCCCTCGCCGCAGCCCGAGCGCTGGAAAATCGGGCGATTGCTCGCCATCGCGACGCTGATCGGCCTCACGGGCGTGATCGCGTCGTTCGGCTTGTTCTACCTCGCCGAGGTGGTGTTTCGCTTGCCGCGCGACACGATTCAAACCTTGATGTACCTGAAACTCTCCGTCGCCGGGCACCTGACGATCTTCGTGACCCGCACGCGCGGCGCATTCTGGAGCAGCCGTCCCGCGCCGGTGCTGGCGGGCGCCGTGCTCGCCACGCAGGCGATCGCGACCGTCATCGCGGTCTACGGGCTTTTGATGACGCCGATCGGCTGGCAATGGGCCTTGTTCGTTTGGGCCTACGCGCTGGTCTGGATGTTCGTGAACGATCGCGTCAAACTCCTCGCCCATCGCCTGCTCGACGACGGCTGGGCACCTTGGCGGCATCGCTTGCGCCGTTGACGTCGAGTGGGGCGTGGCGAGGGGCGGCGATTGGGGAATGGAAGGGGCGGCGTCCAAGCGCGCCCGCAAAGGAGTCCCCATGTCCCGCTTTCAAATCACTGCCGCCACGCTGGGGGCGCTGTCCCTCACCGCGGCGATCGCCGGCTGTACGAATCTCACCGGCTTGCTGACGGGCGGCGCCAGCCCCGCGCCGGACGGCGCGCCGTCCTTCGAATCGCTGGTGCCGAGCCGTCAGGCCACCAGCGCGGCGGACGACACCCTCACCTTCACGGTGAGCGCGAGCGACCCGGGCGCACATCCGCTCGTCTACACCTGGCAAGCGAGCGAGGGGACGCTCTCCACGACCCAGGGGAACACCGTCACCTGGAAGGCCGCCGACGCCAAGGGCAACAAGCTGACGGCCGGCGCGGTGGTGCTCACCGTGTCCGCCTCGGACGGCACGCATCGCGTCTCGCGCGACATCACGCTGACGGTCGACGACAACGGCATCGCCTCGCTGCCCATCATCAACGTCGTTCAGGCGCCCACGAGCCCGCCGTCTTCGGGCGGCGTCGTGAACCCGGCGTCGGGCACGGCGACCGCCTCGGGCACGGCCACGGCCAGCGGCACTTCGGCCGTGGCCTGCCGCATCGGCGGCGTCTCGCCTGGCCTGGCGAATCCTGGATCGCTCATCTACATCACCGGGCAAGGCTTTTCGGGCACCCCGTCCGTCAGCGTGGGAAGGCAAACGGCGCGCGTCGTCGCCGTCAAGCCGCAATGGGTCGCCGCGCTGGTGCCGGATGCTGCCCAGGCCTCGGACACCGCTCTGTCAGTCGGCATCAGCGCCTGCGGACAAGTCCAGGACGTGGGCACGCTCTTGCTGGGCGGCGAAGACGCCTTCGGCGCCGCCGCCACGCAGCCGGGACAGGGCCTGTTGGTGCAGGTCTATACGATTCCCGACGACACGCAGACGCTGCCGGATTTGAGCACACTGAGCCCCGTCACGAGCTTTCTCGCGAGCACGATCGCCGTGCCGGCGACGGGCCTGACGACGGGCATCTCGACGCAGTCCGATCCCATCACGGACGATTTCGCGCTGCGCTACACCGGCAAGCTCTTCGTCGGTTCTCCGGGCTTCACGAACTTCACGCTCAGCTCGCAAGACGGCGCCAAGCTCCTCATCGACGGCGCCACGGTCGTCGACGACGACGGCGTCCGGGGCTCGGCCACCTCGGGCACCGGCAACATGAACCTGACGCGCGGATACCACACCTTCGAGCTGGACTACTTCAACGTCTCCGGCGGCAACGTGGCCCTGACGCTCGACTGGTCCACGCCGGGCGGCATCGGCGGCGCGATTCCCGCGAGCGCGTTCCAGTTGCCGGGAGCCCTCGCCCCGTAACCTTTTGACACATTCGATCCCGGCGCGGGTGGTATCATGGAGGTCGGCAAGAAAGGCAGGCCCCATGAGAGAACTCGTCGAACGCGCCTTGAACCGCGCCCAGTTGCTGGGCGCCGAGTACGCGGACATTCGCATCGTCCATCGCCACTACGAGACGATCGCCACCAAGGATTGCCGCCCCGACGAGTTGTCACGCGACGAGAGCCATGGCTTCGGCGTGCGCGTGCTCTACCAGGGGGCCTGGGGCTTCGCGAGCTCCTCGCGGCTGGACATGGCCGAGGTCGACCGCATCACCGCGCTGGCCGTCGAAATCGCCAAGGCGAGCCTGCTCACGCTGCGCGATCGCGTGAAGCTCGGCAAGCCGCAAGCGCACGTCGCCCGGTACGTGACGCCGATTCAGGAAGACCCCTTTGCGGTGCCGATCGAAGAGAAGCTCGCCACGCTGATGGCCGCCGAAGAAGCCATGAACGCGGTGAAGGGCGTCCGCACCACGCGCGGCTCAATCGGGTGCCAGCGCGAGGAGAAGCTGCTCGCGAGCACCGAGGGCAGCTACATCGAGCAGACGCTCATCGAGACGGGCTGCGGCATCGACGCGATCGCCGTCGGCGCGAGCGAAGTGCAGATGCGCAGCTATCCCAACTCCTTCGGCCGCCAGCAGGCCACGCGCGGCTACGAGCTGGTGCGCCAGGCGAATTTGCCCGGCAACGCCACGCGCATCGCCGAGGAAGCCGTCGCGCTGCTGTCCGCGCCCCAGTGCCCCTCGGGCGCCACGACGCTGATTCTCGACCCCACGCAGCTCGCGCTGCAGGTCCACGAATCGATCGGCCACGCCATCGAGCTGGACCGCGTCTTCGGCTACGAGGCCGCCTACGCCGGCACGAGCTTTCTGGATCCGAGCATGCGCGACACCTTCATGTACGGCTCGGAGATCGTCAACGTCACGGCCGACGCGACGGCGCCCGGCGGCCTCGGCACCTTCGGCTTCGACGACGAGGGCGTGCCGGCCCAGCGCGTGCCGATCATCGAGCGTGGGCGCTTCAAGGGCTTTCTGTCCTGCCGCGAGACGGCATCGAAGCTCGGCATGGACTCGCACGGCATGGCCCGCGCCGACGGCTGGAACCGCATTCCGATGGTGCGCATGACCAACGTGAGCCTGGAGCCGGGCACCTGGACGCTCGACGACATGATTCGCGACACGGACGACGGCATCTACATGATGACCAATCGCAGCTGGAGCATCGACGACAAGCGCCTCAACTTCCAGTTCGGCTGTCAGATCGCCTGGGAAATCAAGGGCGGCGAGATCAAGCGCATGCTCAAGAACCCCACCTACACGGGCATCACACCGAAGTTCTGGGCGGGCTGCGACGCGATCGCCAATCGCGACCACTGGCAAATCTGGGGGACGCCCAACTGCGGCAAGGGCCAGCCGGTGCAGGTGGCCCACGTCGGCCACGGCGCTGCCCCCGCGCGCTTCCGCGACGTGCAAGTAGGAGTTCTGTCATGATCGAGCGCCAACAAACCCCCTGGACCCAAAGCGAGCTGCAGGCGATCGCCCAGCACGTGCTTTCCAGAAGCCACGCGGACGCGACGGAAGTCGTGCTCAGCGGCCGCACGAACCACCTGACGCGCTTCGCCAACTCCCAGATTCACCAGAACGTCTCGGAGCAGGACCTCGTCGTCAGCCTGCGCGTGGCGATCGGCCAAAAAGTCGGCCTGGGCAGCACGAACGACCTCTCGCCCGAGGGCCTCGCGCGCGCCGTGGCGGACGCCGAGCTGATGGCGCGATTGCAGCCGGACAACCCCGAGTTTCCGGGTTTCGCCCAGCCCCTGCCCGCGCCGAGCGTGAATGCGACGAGCGAGCGCACGCTGGCCACGACGCCAGCGGATCGCGCGGCCGTGGCGCGCCAGATTTGCGAACGGGCGATTGCCTCCGACTTGTCGGCCTCGGGCGCTTACACGACCGGCTTGCAGCAGGTCGCGGTCGCGAACTCGAACGGCGTCTGGGCCTACCACCAGAACACGATCGCGGACTTCAACACGGTGGTCATGAGCCCGGATTCCTCGGGCTGGGCCGCCTACACCGGATTGGACGCCGGTGAGGTCGACGGCGCGGCGCTCGCGGAAGAGGCGATCGTCAAGGCGCTCGACAGCCGTCATCCGCAAGAGCTGGAGCCGGGGCACTACACCGTGATCCTCGAGGAGTACGCGGTGAACGAGATGCTGCAGTACCTCGTCGCCGGCTGCGGCGCCGAAGAGGTGCGCGAGGGGCTGTCGTTCATGAGCGATCGCCTGGGCGAAACCGTGGCGCACGCGGGCGTGTCCATCTGGGACGACGGCCTCGATGCGGCGGGATTGCCGATGCCCTTCGACTACGAGGGCACGCCCAAGCAGCGCGTGCCGCTGCTGACGAACGGCCGCGTCGAGGGCCCCGTGTACGACCGTCGCAACGCGGCGATCGAGGGCCGTCGCTCCACCGGCCACTTCGCGAGCAACGCGACCTTCTACAAGGGCGGCGCCAAGCCCTGGAACGTGTTCATGGCGCCGGGCAGCCACACGAAGGAAGCGATGCTCGCCTCGACCGAGCGCGGCATCTGGGTGACGCGCTTCCACTACGTCAATCGTCTGGATGCGCGCAAGACGTCGATCACGGGCATGACCCGCGACGGCACGTTCTGGATCGAGGACGGCAAGATCGCGCACCCGCTGCGCAATTTGCGTTTCACGCACGCGATCCTCGACGCGCTGCGCGACGTGGTGATGATTGGCCGCGACACGAAGTTGGATCAGAACTGGTTCGGCGGCGGCACCCGCGTGCCGGCGCTCAAGATCGAAAACTTCCGCTTCTCGGGCAAGACGCTGTTCTAATTGCGCTCCCCCTCCCCCTGGCGAGGGGGAGGGATGTTGGCGACCCGTCCAGGGGAGCCAACGGGGTGGGGGAGTCTCTTAGCGGACCGCCGGGAAAGCAATGCTTTTTGTGGTCCGCCGGGAGTCTCCCCCACCCAGCCTCAGCCCCTGAACAGGGCTTCGGCGTCCCTCCCCCTCGCCAGGGGGAGGGGGCTAGCTGAGGCGTTCTTCTTCGAGCCGGATCAGGTCTTCGCTCGGGCGCTTGGGCACGCGGTGCGTCAGCTCCTGCACGCGGCCCGCGTCGACGACCTGGTCGATGTGGCGAATGCCGTTCTTGTCCAGCACCACGCGAACGCGCTGGTAGGTGGGCTCGGCGGCCTGGTTGCGATCGTTCCAGCGCGTGAAGCGGAACACGACGTTCATGTGGTACACCTTCGGCGCACGCAATCGGCAGAACACCCGGCTCGCCGCGTCATAGAAGCGCACGCGAACCGTGGGATTGTCCATGCGCGCGAGCAGATCCTCCACGCTGAAGCGCAGAATGTGCTTGAGGTGCGTCCGGCGCTGGTGGCCGTTGAGAATCTCGCGCCCGTTCAGACGCACGTCGCTCTGGTAGAGGATCACCGTCTCGGCGCGCTCCTCGTCGAGATCGATCGTGTGGTCGAAGTTCCGCACGAGCAACACGTCCTTCGGCAGCGAGGACTTCTGCAAGTATTGCGTGCGCTCCGTGCTCTGGCCGATGTCCAGGTGCTTGGTCGGGTCGTGCACGAGCAGGCGATTGTCCGGAAAGAACGACGAGACCCGCTTCCAGACGTACTCGCGCAGGATCTCCTTGATGCGATCCTTGACCATGTACAGAAACGCATAGGCGATGATCGCGAGAAACAGCCAGTGGGAGTTCAACTGCGCGGACCATTGGTGCCGGGAAAAGGCCATGAAGGTCGCCGCGAGGGTGGCGCCCGCCGCAGCGGCCAAATTGCGCCAGCGCGTGGTCTCTTGGATCGTCTTCACGTCCAGGTACAGCACGCGCTCCACCAGCTTCTTGAGGGCACTGGCGCGATAGGTGTAGAGCGCCAAGTTCTCTTCGTCGCCGGGCGTCAGCGCGATGTAGCCGGCCTGGCTCCGGTGCCGCCCTTCTTGCTCCGCGATCGCCCGCAACCGGCTCGCCAGCCGCTCGGTGTCGTCCGGCGCCACGCAGGCGGCCATCAGATGGAAATGCAGCTCTGAAAGCGTGTCGTCGAAGCGATAGGTCAGGTACTCGTCGACCTGGCGCAGATGGCTCCAGAGCTCCGGCGCCTGCCGCTGCGCCACGTCGCGAAAGTCCCGTAGCAGCGCCCGATAACGCTCGAGCAACTCGCAGGCCGACGCCGTGAAATCGAAGAGCAAGCCCTCGAACTCGGCCCAGCGCGAGGCCTCCCCGCGCGAGCCCTCCAGCGCGTGCAGCGTCACCCCGGCGTGATGCTTGAAGAGGCTGCTCACGACGCAGCCGAATAGCCGCGCTTCTTTCTCGGCCTCTTCGGCGTCGAGTCGCTCGCCCATCATGTGTCGCTTGAGGACGAACGACAGCAAATTCAGCGGCGACTGCCGATTGAGCGGATCCAACAGCTCACGGGGCGCCATGATGGGCGTCTTGAAACGAATGTAGCCGTGCAGGCTGCGATAGAAGTCTTCGCGCGGAAAATTGAGCGACGTCACGCCCATGTTGTTCGGAAAGAAGTAGAACGCCTCGATGCGATAGCGCTCGACGTTCTTGTCCTGCGACATGTTCGCGGCGGAGACGTCGTACGTGAAGGTGACTTCGAATTGGGTGCGATCGTGCATGGCCGCATGGCCATGCAGCACGCCTTCGGCGAAATCGGGGCGCATGCGCTGGTGCTCCTGATGTCTATTATGCCCGGCGCGGGCGACCCGCTACCAAAAACGGGCTCATCGGGCCGAATGCACCAAGAAGATCCGTGGCTCTTGTTAATTTACAACTCTTTACATTGTTCCTATAATGCCCTCGACACCCGGAAGTGGCGACCACGAGCGGGTATCGGGCAGGCAGAGGATGGAGGTAGGCATATGCGCCAATTGACAAGCCGCTGGGGGCGTACCTGTTTCAAGGGGATGGCGGCGATCGCGCTCGTCACGCTGCTGCTTCCGGCCGGCCTGGCCCAGGCCCAGGTGGGGCAGACGCGCCAGGAGTTCGAGCAAGTGAGCGGCAAGCCGATCGACACGTACAAGACGGACGACGGCACGCAGGGGCTGGTGTACCACGACGTGTGGTACTCGGAGAAGACCCGCAAGCAGTTCACGGGCCGCACGGCGATCGAGCTGAGCCCGGACAACCGCGTGGTGAAGGAAGTCTTCTACTTCGACCAGCCGCTCTCGAACAACCAGTCCGGCGCGGTGGACGCGGTGGGCATCGCGTTGAACCTGCTGCCGTCGGACACGCCGACCCAGTTCGTCAACTCGGGCCGCCGGCCCTACAAGAACGGCTGGGTGCTCTGGTTCGACTACGGCCAGGGCCGGTACATCAACTTCTTCCTGAACAAGGCCGAAACCGAAATCGACGCGGTCGTCGGCGGCGTGCAGGCGACGAACCTCTAAATCCGACAACCGATCGGCCCCGCCTGAACTGGGCGGGGCTGACTATTACCGGCGCGTGCGCAGGTACTCCAGGGCCGCTTGGAGACGTTTGGCCGGGCTTTGGTCATGCATCAGCGTGAGCCCCGCCTTGAAAAACGCGTACGCGTTCGGCCAGAGCGGGTACCACCAGGCCTTGGGGTGGCTTTGATCCGCGATGTCGATCAGTTTCGCGTCCACCATCTCGAGCAAGCCGAGGCGCCCGCCGATCTTGCCGATGCCGCTTTGCTTGAAGCCGCCGCGCGGCGTGAGCGGGTTGCCGTAGCTCGCGAGGCCCGTGTTCACCCAGACGCTGCCGGCGCGCAGCTGACGCGCGATTTGCTTGCCGCGCGCCGTGTCTCGTGTCCAGACCGTCGCCGAGAGGCCGAATGACGAGTCGTTCGCCTGGCGCAGCATCTCCTCGAGCGTGTCCACGACCAGAATCGGCAGCACGGGGCCGAAGGTCTCCTCGCGCATCAGCAGCAT
>DATNPP010000270.1:0-4535 GCA_036703175.1 Oscillatoriaceae cyanobacterium | reverse complement strand
GATCACCAGATGACCTTTTTGCGCAGACAACCGAGACTCCTCCCAGAGTGGGCTCTTGAGAGGATTCTACCCAGAAAGATCCGCTTCCTTGCCGCCCTACGCCTCCTCGTCTTCGTCAGGCCGCCCGCCGCCACCGCCGCCGGCCATCAGCACGCCGGCCTCGGCCACGTCCGTCGCCATCTCGGCCATCATGGCCCCCGGCGCGGCCACCTCGCCCGGCGCGCGTCGCTCGCCGCGGCGCAGCGGGATCTCGGGCAGGAAGAACGTTGCGATCAGTCCCAGCACCAGCAGCCCCGTGCCGAGCGCGAACACGTCGCTGACGGCGGCCGCGAGGCTCGTGCGCACCGCGCCCAAAAAGAGGTTCGCGAGCGCGACGCCCTGCGGCCCCAGCGCCGTGAGGTGCGCCCGTAGCGCCGAGGTGGCCTCGGGGCTCACGAGGGCTTGCGGATTGCCGAGCAGGCTTTGGGCCGAAGGCGGCAACGCGTGCGCCATGCCGGAAGGCAAGCGCGTGGTGAGCTCGCTCTTGAAGCGGCTCGTCATCGCGGCGCCCAGCAGCGCGACGCCGATCGTGCCACCGATCGAGCGGAAGAATTGCAGGCTGCCTGTCACCTGGCCGAGCTGGCCGAACGGGAAGGCATTCTGCACGACGATCGTGAAGAGGCTCATCGTCACGCCGATGCCCAGCCCGGTGATCACCATGTTGCGCACGACCATCCATGCGTTCGCGTGGCCGTCCATGCGGGAGAGCAAGAACATGCCGAAACTCGCGATCGCGAACGCGCCGACCGCCAGCCATTTATAGCGCCCGGTGCGCGTCATGATCCACCCGCCGAGCGCGCTCGCCACCATGAAGCTCAGCATCATCGGCGTGAGCACCGCGCCCGAGTTGGTCGCCGATTGCCCCAATACGCCCTGCACGTAGAGCGGCAGGTACATGATGCTGCCGAACATGCCGACGCCGGCCAGGAACGTCGCCGCGACCGAAGCGCTGAAGACGCGGTTCTTGAAGAGACTGGGCGTGATGATGGGCTCCGCGGCCCGCTGCTCGACGAACGCGAACGCCGCCCACATCAGCGCCGAGAACACCAACAGGGCGATGACCGGCGCCGAGCTCCACGCGTACTGCGTGCCGCCCCAGGAGAAGGCCAAGAGCATCGGCACGGCCGCCGCGATGAGTAAGCCGGCGCCCGTGTAATCGACCTTGTGATAATGACGGAAGGGCATGCGCGGCAGCGCGAAACCGGCCGTCACGAGCGCCAGCACGCCCACGGGCATGTTCACGTAGAAGCACCAGCGCCAGCCCCAGTTGTCCGTGATCCAGCCGCCGAGCAGCGGCCCGATGATCGAGGAGAGCCCGAAGACGGACATCAGAATCCCTTGCAAACGACCGCGTTCGGCCGGTGGAAAGATGTCGCCGATGATCGCCTGCGCAATAGGCATCATGGCGCCCGCGCCCAGGCCCTGAATCGCGCGGTAGACGATCAGCTGAAGGATGTTCTGGCTCGTGCCGGACAGCGCCGAGCCGACCAGAAACAGCACCATGCCGATCAGGAAGAACGGCCGCCGGCCGTAGAGGTCCGACAACTTGCCGTAGATGGGGACCATCACCGTCGAGGCCAGCATATAGGCCGTGAAGACCCACGCGTAGTGCTGCATCCCGTGCAGCTCCGCGATCACGCGTGGCATGGCCGTGCCGACGATCGTCTGGTCGAGCGAGGCGAGCAGCATGCCCAGCATGACGCCCGCGACGACGAGGATCACCCCCGTGCGGCTCAGTTGGCCGTGCATGCCCGCCATTTCTGCTTCATCGTGCTTCATGGCAATCCCTCCAGGCTTAGCATGGCCCAGGCCGCTGATGGGAGGCAACGTTCGAGCGAGGTGGCCGGATCCCGGCGCGGGGCAATTCGCCGAACGCCCGTCTGGCGATCGCGCGCGCCGAATGTGCTAAGACATGGATGTGGCCGGAACGACTCCAACCGAATCCCGTATCCCCGACGCTTCCCAGGCGCCGTCCAGCGGCCGCTGGTGGGTGCTCGTCGCCGTGGGCACGGGCACCTTCATGTCCGCGCTCGACGGCAGCGTCGTCAACACGATTCTGCCGATTCTGAATCGGGCCTTCCACGGCGGCGTGGCCGGCGTCGAGTGGGTCGTCACGATTTATCTGCTGGTGGTGAGCGGCTTGTTGCTCAGCTTCGGTCGGGTGGGCGATCTGTTCGGCCACAAGCCCATCTACGTGTCCGGCCTGTTCATCTTCGGCATCGGCTCGGCGCTCTGCGGCGCCGCGCCGAGCCTCGATTGGCTGGTGGGCTTTCGGGCGCTGCAGGCGATCGGCGCGGCGATGCTCTTCGCCAACTCGCCGGCGATTCTGACGACCAATTTCCCGGCCGCCGAGCGCGGGCGCGCGCTGGGCTTGCAAGCCACCATGACGTACCTTGGCTTGACGACCGGCCCCTCGCTCGGCGGCTGGCTCGCGCAGACGCTCAGCTGGCGGGCGGTGTTCTACATCAACGTGCCGGTCGCGGTGGTGACGCTTCTGCTCACCTGGCGCTTCGTGCCCTGGGTGCGGCCCGCCAAGCGGCCGCCGCCCTTCGACTTCGTGGGGGCCGGCGTGTTCCTCGTCGGGCTGACGCTGTTGCTGCTGGCGCTCAATCAGGGCCACGCGTGGGGCTGGCTGTCGCCGGCCACGCTGGGCACGGCGGCGGCGGCGATCGCCCTGCTCGCGGGCTTCGTGAGGCTCGAACTGCGCAACGACTCGCCGATGCTGGATCTGCGCCTGTTTCGCAGCCGGGTCTTCTCGGGGGCCACGCTCAGCGCGGTGTTCAACTACGTCGGCGTCTTCGGCCTGCTCTTTCTGATTCCGTTCTACCTGATACAAGGACGCGGCATGACGCCCGCGAGCGCCGGACTGTTGATGACCGCGCAGCCGGTCGTGATGGCCGTCGTGGCCCCCATCAGCGGCGCGCTCTCGGATCGGGTCGGCACGCGCTGGCCGGCCGTGATCGGCATGGCCTTGATGGCGGCCGGCTTCTGGGCGATGGCGGGGCTCGGGCCGACAACGGACGTTCTCGGCATCGCCTGGCGATTGGCCCTGGTGGGGCTGGGCACGGGCATCTTCATCTCGCCCAACAACAGCGCGCTGATGGGCGCGGCGCCGCGCAACGAGCAGGGCGTGGCCGGCGGCGTGCTCGCGACGGCGCGCAACGTGGGCATGGTGCTCGGCGTCGGCGTGGCCGGCGCGATCTTCACGACGCTGCTGGGCACGCACGGCGCTCGGGCGCCGTTGCCCGTCATCGCCCACGCGGCGGATTTCAGCTTCTGGATCCTCGCGGGCGTGGCGCTATTGGGCGCGCTTACCTCCGCAGTCCGCTAGTCGAGCCTTGATTCGGGGATTTCGGCGTTTACAATTTTCTCCTGAGGCGGCACGGCGCAGCGAAGGAGGAAACGATGAACGACAAAGAACGCTATTCACGCGAGGCCAAGGCCAAGGGCGGCAGCGTCCCTCCCGACGAGCGTCGGAACTCGAAGGCCCGTTCGGCGTCCTCGAAGGAACACATGCCCAACCAGGGCAGCAGCTTCGACAAGACGATCGAGGCCAAGCGCGAATGCGAGGCCTCGGGCGAGATTACGACGCTGGATATCGAGCGGGTGTCGGAGGATCAGCTGAAAGAGATCGCCTGGCGCGACCTCAATCCGTGATGCGCGCGGCGATCGCCGGCCGCTTGGCCATTTGCGTGCCGAACGCGAGACCGACGGCCGCGAACGCGATCACGACGGCCAGCGAGATCGGCAGGTTCGGGCGATCGACCATGACCCAGAGCACGCCGAAGGCCAGGCCGTTCGAGCCGATCATGACGATCCAGGGCCACGGCTCGGTGATTTGAGAGGCAAGGTCTTGCGGCAGCGGGCCCTCGGGCGTGTTCTCGATCGCCCGCTGAACCGTCCTGAGCCGTCGCGCGAGCACGCCCGTGCCGATGCCGATGGCGATCGCCGAACACAACGCGACGATCAGCCAGGGCGACGTCGGGCTCCAGGCGGACCAGGCCATGAAGAGGCCGCTGAGGAACAAAAAGCCCAATCCCGCGTGCAGCGCCGGAACGCCGGTCCGCGTGAGCCCGAGCCACATGCGGGCGTGCTCGGTGCTGTCCGCGTGGCGCAAGCGCCAGCCGCCGTGCTGCAGCAAGGCAAAGCCCGAGATCAGGGCGAAGAGGCCGAAGAAGTGGATGTACAGGGCGAATTCGTAAGGCATGGGGTTTCTCCGTCGATCAGCGGCCCCATTATACGGGTCTCGGCGACCACTTGCCCGGCATGCGGCGCGAACTCAGTTGAAATCGTCCTCGACGTCGTTCGTGAGAATCACGAAATCCGCCTCGGGTTCGTGGCTCAATTCGCTCGCTTTGAAGGGCCACAGCAGCACGACGAGGCGGCGCAGTTTCGGGGCCTCGACCGCGAGATCGTGCGGCGTGCCGAGGTGCCAGCGGCAATGGTCCATGCCCGTCACGTGCAGCACGAGGGTCCCCGGTGCGCGCGATTCCTCG
>DATNPP010000234.1:0-3060 GCA_036703175.1 Oscillatoriaceae cyanobacterium | reverse complement strand
CGCATCAACTCGAGCTCGGCGCTCTGGCTCGCCGACCGATTGGGGATCGTCGCGCCGGCGTACGATTTGCGCGCCGGCTGCTCGGGCGGCCTTTATTCGCTGCTGAATGCAAGCATGTACCTGCAGCATGGCTGCCGCAACGTCCTGGTGGTCGGCGCGGAGGCCTATTCGCGCTTTCTGTCGCCCTGTTCGCGCGACGCGATCTTCATGGCGGGGGACGGGGCCGGCGCGGTGGTGTTGACCCGCACGAACGAGGCCGAGGGGATTCTCGCGGGCCTGGTCGGCGCGGACGGCCGTTACGATCGCCAAATCACCACGCGTGGCCCGATGCCGCCGACGCCCGAGGCCGCGGCCCGCGGCCATTACTACGTGGAGGGCGATCCGCGCGAACTCGTCGAAGCCAACCTCAAGACCTACCTCCGCATCATTCCCGAGGTGCTCGAACTGGCGGAACTGGACATCGGGGCGATCGCCTACCACGTGCCGCATCAGACGAGCCTGAGCGTCATCAAGTCCGTCGCGCGCCACATCGGGCATCCCATGGAGCGTACCTTCGTGAACCTGCATGAGCACGGGAACATCGGCAGCGCTTGTCTGCTCGCTTGTCTGCATGAGGCCCGTCAGGCGGGCAAATTGGTGCAAGGAGAGACGTTGCTTCTGAGCGTGGTCGGCGGCACGTTGACCTGGGGGGCCATGGTATGGCGGCCCTGACGGCACTGGTCACGGGCGGGGCCAAGGGCATCGGGCGGGCGATATGCGCGCGCCTGGCGGCGGACGGGTATCGCGTCGCGGCCACGTATCATACGGATGCCGCCGCGGCTGACGCGGCGGCTCGGGCGCTCGGCAACGTCGCGTTTCATGCCCTCGACGTGGGCGATCGCGCCGCCCTCGAGGCCCTGGTTTCCGAGCTGCGGCCGGCCGTGGTGGTGCACAACGCCGCGGTGGTGAAAGACGCCTTCGTGCGCTTCGCGAGCGACGTGGACTGGGCCGAGAGCCTCGCCGTCAACCTCGGCGCGGCGGACTGGCTGGCGCGCTCGGCGTTGCCCGGCATGCAAGCCGCGGGCTTCGGGCGTCTGCTCTTTATCGGCAGCTACGTGGGCCGCGCCGGCGCGCCCGGGCGCGCCGCCTATGCCGCGAGCAAGGCGGGCCTCTCGGGGCTGGCCTGCTCGCTGGCGCGCGAGGCGGCGCCCGGCGTCACGGTGAACGTGGTGTGCCCGGGCCTGATACTCACGCCGCGCACGCAGCAATACCGGCCCGAGGTGCTGGCGCGGGCGATCGCCGAGACGCCTCTGGGCCGCGCGGGCACGCCTGATGAGGTGGCGAGCCTGGTGGGCTTTCTGGCCTCGCGCGAGGCCGGCTACATCACGGGCCAGTCCCTGTCGGTCGACGGGGGACTCTACGGCCTGTCCGGGGCATAAGAGGGGCATGCGCGACCAACAGATTCGGACCCGTTTGATCGAAGCCGTGCGGAAAGAGCCGCGCGTGTTTTTGTCGCGCGATCTCGACACGGCAAAACCCGAGGATCGCCTGCGCGAGGATCTGGGCCTCGATTCCGTGGGCCTGCTCTACGTCGTGATGGCGATCGAGGACGCCTTCGGCATCGCCGTGGACGACGCCGAGGACCTGGCCGAGGGCTTCACCACCTGGGGCGCGCTCGTGAGTTTCGTCTCGGAGCGCGCGCCGTGAGCTTGCATGCCTGGCTCGCGCGCCACGCGGCCGAGCGGCCCGACGCGCCGTGTTTGTTGGATGCGCTCGAATGGGCCGAATTCGAATCCCGCGTGCGCGGCGTCGCGGCGGCTTTGCAGCCGCATCGCGGGCGCGTGGTCGCCGTTCAGATGCCCGAAGGCCCCGAGCTGGCGCTGACGCTCGTCGGCGTGCTCGTGTCGGGGGCGATCGCCCTGCCGCTGCCGGCCACGGCGACGGCCTACGAGCGTGAGCGCGCCCTCGCGGGCCTCGACGTCGCCTGTTTGCTGACCAAGGTCCCCGCAGGGCCGGCCCAGCCGCTCACCCCGCCGCAGGACGACGACGTCGCCCTGCTCGTCGCGACCTCCGGCTCGACCGGCAGCCCCAAGCGCGTGGCCCTGCGCTACGGGGGCCTTGCCTGGAACGCGTCGGCGCATGCGGACAGCCTCGGACTGCCGGACGGCGTGCGCACGCTGGTATTGTCGCCTCTTCATCACTCCTTTCCGCTCGTGGGCCTGGTGTTGAGCACGCTCGCACGTGGCGGCGCGGCGGGGTGGCTCGAAGGCACGTTCGCGCCGAAAAGCTGGCAGCGGCGCTGCGCCGAGGCGGCGATCGATTACGTGGCCGTCTCGCCCACGCATCTGCGCCTGCTGCAAGCCCGGCTGCCGGCGGGAATGCCGCTGCCGCGCGTGTTGTCCGTCGGCGCCGCGCCGATGACGGCGGCCGAGCTGCAAGTGGCGTCCGCCTGGGCGCGCGCGGGCGGCAGTCGGCTGTATCACACTTACGGATTGAGCGAGGCGGGCCCGCGCGTCACGACGCTCGACCCCGAGGGCATCGCCACGCACCCGGCCAGCGTGGGGCGGCCGCTCGCGGGAATCAGCCTGCGGGTGATGGACGGCGATCGCGAAGCCCCGGCCAACTGCCTGGGAGAAGTGCAGCTCAAAAGCCCGAGCGTGATGGCCGGCTATCATCCCGAGCCGGTCGCGTTGTCGGACGGCTGGCTGGCGACCGGGGATCTGGGCTTTCTCGACGAGGACGGCTATCTGCACCTGCGCGGGCGCGCCAAGGAGCTGATCGTCAGCGGCGGCGTGAACGTGGCGCCGCGCGAGATCGAGGAAGCGTTGCTGCTCGAGCGGCGCGTGGCAGAGGCGGCGGTCGTCGCGCGCCCGGATCCGCTCTACGGCGAAGTGCCGCACGCGTACGTCGTGCTGCGGGAATCGGCGGCGCCCGAGGAGCTGTTGGCGCATCTCGCGGGGCTGCTCTCGCGCGCCAAGCTGCCGCATGCGATCGTGCCCGTGGCCGAGTTGCCGCGCACGGCGCTCGGCAAGGTGGACAAACAGAAATTGAAGGAGGTCCGGTGAGAGGCGTCGCCATCGC
>DATNPP010000211.1:0-6912 GCA_036703175.1 Oscillatoriaceae cyanobacterium | reverse complement strand
CGGGCGCCCCGCTGCCTGTGAGCCATCCGGACTAAGTCTTTCCGCTACCGCGTCCGCCTACCAGTCCGTCAGGAAGATCGATTCCTTGTCCGTGCGGCGATCGCGCGCGTACGAGCTGCCCGGCAGGGCCTTGGCGAGCTTCTTGACCTCGGCGGCGATGCTCGAGAGCTCCAGAAAGTCCGCGAGGGCGCGCGTCTCGTTGTCGACCAACGCGATCGAGATCGAGCACAGCGGGAAGCGCCGGCGCTCGCCCTGGCGGTCCACCGAATCGATGTAGCCGCGGCCGGCGTCCTCGGAGGGGTAGAGCTCGCGCACGCGGCGATCGAACTCGGCGCAGAGCACCTGGCAGGTCTCCTCGGCGTCGCGCGGCTTGGTGATCGCGAGGAAGTCGTCGCCGCCGATGTGGCCCACGAAGTTCGGATTGTGCGGCGCGTTCTCGCCCAGCACGCTCTTCAGAATGTCCGCGGTCAGCTGGATGACGCGATCGCCCTGCTCGAAGCCGTACTTGTCGTTGAAGGCCTTGAAGTGGTCCAGATCGATGTACAGCACCGCCGTCTCTTCGCCCGCGCGCAAGCGGCGGTTCACCTCGGCCTCGATCATGAGGTTGCCGGGCAGCTTGGTGAGCGGATTGGCGTTTTGATCGCGGAAGCGCATCTCTTCCAGCGCGTCGCACATGCGGTTGAAGGCCGTCGCGAGCTGTTCGAGCTCGTCGCCCGTGTGCACGTCCACGCGCTCGTCCAGCTGGCCCTTGGCGATGCGGGCCGCCTGGGTCGCCAGCGTGCGAATCGGATCGGTGATCGCGCAGGCCAGCGTGCGCACGGCGATCGCGCCCAACAGCGCGAGCACCAGCGCCAGGCCCACGATCATCAAGACGGTTTCTTGCACGGCGTGCTGCAGCGGCGCGACGGACTCGGCGATGAAGAGCGTGCCCTCGAACTCGCCGTAGCAGCCATAGAGGGGCGCGAGCACCGCGAGGTAGCTCTGGCCCTGCATTTCGACCGTGCGGCGAATCGGCGCGCCGGCGTCGCGCAGCTCGCGAATCAAGCCGACCGGCACTTCGCGCGTCAGACGCGCGTGATCGGCCGTGCGGATCGTCTGGGCGAGCCAGCGCGCCTTCATCGAGTTGCTCTTGTCCGTGCCGACCTCGATGCCCTCGGCGATGCCGACCTCGAGGCCCGTGATCTTCTTCAATTGATCGACGAAGGCGTCATCCAGTCGCGTGCCGACGCGCACCGCGCCGACGACCGTCTCGCCGTTCATCACCGGCACCGTGGCCTCGACGGCCAGCGCGCTGTTGGGCAGCACCGTGACGCCCGTGCTCTCCTCGCCGGCGAGGGCCAAGCCGAGGGCCGCGGGATGGCGGCGCGGACTGTTCAGGGTCGCCACGTCGCTGCTGTCGTAGATCACCTTGCCGTCGCGATCGTACACGCTCACGATCGACGTTTCGGCGAGCGTGTGCAGATGGCGCGAGAGGCGCTTCACGGCCTTGGCGCGATCGCCTGTGAGATCTTCCACCATGTAGGGATTCTGGCCCAGCATGCGCGCCGTCTTGAGCGCGTCCTGCGAGAAGTAATCGAACGTGTGCATCGTGACGTCGATGTCGTTGTTCAACCGCTTGTAGGCCTCGGCCTGCAAGTGGTCGACGACCATGAACGACACGGCCACCGTCACGATCGCGATGATCACGAGGGTGATGGCGGTGAACGTCGTGCCGAGCTTGACGGCGATCTTCATACGCATGGGCTGCCTCCCGAGGGGAATACACCTGACATGCTTATGCGCGCCGGGCTGCTCGATCTGAAGCCGGTTAACCAAGACTTAACCCCGTTTGCACCGCTTTTGAAATTTAACGCATTCTTTCCTCAAGAATTGCTTCCAGATAAGCTATAACCATGCCAGGGAGCATTCTCCCTAGTTTCAAGGAGTCGTTCATGGCATGGCGTAACGGGTTCCTGGTCGGCGGCACCGTCGGCCTGCTGCTCTTACAGGGCTGCGGGAACCATGGCCTCATGACTGCTTCCGGCAGCGTGGCCCCTCAAATTCTCTCCGTCTCGCAGACGCCCCGTGCTACCGAAGTGGCGGGGCGCGCGGTGGTGCGCTTCGAGTCCGGCACCAGCGACGGCGCGATGCGCAGCTTCACCCAGCGCTACCACCTGACGGCCTTGCGCGCCGTGAACAGCCTCGGCATCGGCGTGATGAACCTGCCCGCGACGAAGAGCACCTCGGCGCTATTGGGCGCGATGCAGAGCGATCCGGACGTGGCCTACGTCGAGCCCGATTACCTCTTCACGCTGCCGCCGGTGGTGCACCGCACCCAGACGGCGGCGCGCCGCGTCATGGACGTGCAGAGCGCGGTCGATCCGGACCTGTCCCAGCAGTGGGGCCTGCTCAAGATCGACGCGCAACAGGCCTGGAACTTCAATTCCGGCTCGGCGAACGTCGTCGTGGCCGTGGTGGACACGGGCGTCGACATCTCGCATCCGGATCTGGCCGCCAATCTGGTGCCCGGCGTGTCGGTATTGCCGAACTCGACCGGTCCGGAAGACGATCACGGCCACGGCACGCACGTGGCGGGCATCATCGCGGCCGCGCTGAACAACGGGCAGGGTGGCTCGGGCGTCGCGCCGCACTGCAAGATCATGCCGGTCAAGGTGCTCAACAAGGACGGCAAGGGCGACACGGGCGACATCGTGTCCGGCATCATGTACGCCGTCGACAACGGCGCCTCGGTGATCAATTTGAGCCTGGGCGGCACCGGCGGCAGCCGCGCGCTGAAAGACGCGATCGACTACGCGCTGTCCAAGAACGTCGTGGTGGTCGCCGCGATGGGCAACGACGGCCTGAACTCCGAGGACTATCCGGCCGGCTACGACGGCGTGATCGCCGTCGGCGCCGTCGACGAGCAAGACCACGTCGCGGACTTCTCGAACTTCGGCAGCTGGATCAGCGTCGTCGCGCCGGGCGTGGACATCCTTTCGACGCTGCCGCACTACGAGGTGACGGTCGAGGATCTCGAAGGCAAGAGCCCGAGCTACGACATGATGGACGGCACCAGCATGGCGACGCCGTTCGTCTCGGGCGTGGCGGCGCTGGTGCGCAGCCAGTTCCCCGGCCTCTCGGCCGCGGCGGTCAAGGCGCGCATCGAGAAGACGGCCGACGATCTGGGCGCGCCGGGCTTCGATCCGTACTACGGGCACGGGCGGGTGAACGCCTACCGGGCGCTGCTCGGGAGCTAGAGGCTCCGGGCGTGGTAGAATGAGGCCACCCCTGGAGGATTTCGTGCGTTTTCCCTCGTCGTTGCTTCTGGCGCTCGCCTTCGCGAGCCCCGCGTTCGCCAGCACCCCGGCGATCGCCCCACAGCAAGCCGCCGTCGCCAAGGCTTCCGTCGCCAAGTTGCGCCCCGCCTACGCGCAAGCGCTGCTCGCGCTCGGCCGCAGCTACCGGCATGCCGGTCGCCTCGCGGAGGCCGCCAAGACCGCCCAGCAGGCGGCGGACGCTTTCGATGCGCTCGTCGAGTTGCACAAGCACCTTTCCGACGCGCTGCCGGACAGCGGCCGGGCAACCGCCGAGCGACACCTCGCGCGCGGATTCGGCGTCCAGCGGGATCAGGCGATGTTCCTGACGGCGGAGTGTGCCCGCGCGCTCGGCCATGACGACGACGCCATTCGGGCTTACGCGCTCGTCGTCGAGTCCGAGGCCGAGCTGCCACTGGGCCGGCAAGCGCTCGATCGATTGACCGCCATGGGGGTGGCCGCCTCCGCTCCGGCGGCTCCCGAGCAGCCGTGATTCGGCGCGTCGGCCTCGCGCTCACGGGCGTGCTCGCCCTCGCGGGCGCGGCCTCGGCGAGCCTGCCGGTGCAGTTCTTCGGCGGCGCGTGGGCGCGCACGGGGCAGGATTCGATTCGCCTCTGGGCCAACTCCCCGCAGGCCCGCTTGGCCATCGACAACCGCGGCGGGCACGAGTTCGACAACCTGTCCGTCTCGTGGCAAAACCTGATGCCGGGCGCGTTTCTGGCGACCCCGCAAGGCGTCGTGCTCGGCTCGAGTCGGGACGGCAGCGAGCTCTCCACGCAGCTCTCGGTGCCGCCCGGCGAGCGTCAGGAGTGGGCGCTGCATCCCAACGTGAACGGCGACTATCGCTTCGCGGTCATCGGCGACACGGCCAATCGCGAGACCGGCGCGCGCACGTTCGGGGAGCTCTCGCGCGAGATGGCGCGCGAGCACATTCACTTCGCGCTGCATCTGGGCAACGCCGTCACCGAGGGCAATCCGCATCAGATGCAGATCTTCCAGGATCAACTGAAGAGCTTCCCGTTCCCCACTTACGTGCTGCCGGGCGATCGCGATCTGCAAGGCCACGGGGCGGCGGCCTGGCAAAAGCTCTTCGGGGGACTGCCGCTCTGTTTCCACGTCGCGCACGACACCTTCGTGCTGCTGGACGACGCGCACGGCACGCTCAGCGTGTCGGAGCGCGTGTGGCTCGTGCGCACGCTCGCCGCCGAATCGGCCGCCCATCCCGCGCATCTGTTCGTCTTTCTGCACGAGCCGCCGGTCGATCCGCGTCCCGGCATCAACCGCACGATGGCGCCGCGCGAGGCCCACTGGTTGCTCGATCTTTTCAAGCGGGCCCACGTGAGCGCCGTCTTCGCGGGCCACGTGCCGCTCTATGCGCGCCACACCTACGACGGCGTCCAATACGTCACGACCGGCGGCGGCGGCGAGGCCCTGTGGGGCCGGCCGCGGACCGGCGGCTTCTACCACTTCGTGCGGGTGGACGTGACCCCCGACAGCCTGCAGATCACCCCCGTCGCCCTGAACTGAGCCCGCTTTCCGGGTAGAAGGGGCACGGAGGTGCGCGTGGACAATCTCGCCAATCGCTATCGGGTGCTCGGCAAGCTGGGAGAAGGCGGCATGGGGACCGTCTATCGCGTGGCCGATCGCCTGGACGGCGATCGCGAGCTGGCGCTGAAGACGATTCGCATGGCGGACGGCGTCACGCCGGCAGCGCGGCTGCGCTTCAAAGAAGAGTTCCACGCGATGGCGCGGCTCAAGCACCCCAACACGCTCGAGGTCTTCGACTTCGGCGAGCTCGACGCCGAGAACCTGTACCTGACGATGGAGCTGGTGCCCGGCACGGAGCTCTCGGCCCGCATCGGCGGCCGGCCGATGCCGCTGGACGAGGTCTATGCGCTGCTGATTCAGCTGCTCAAGGCGCTGGGCTTCATTCACTCGCGGCTCTACGTGCACCGCGACATCAAGGCGGAGAACATCCGCGTGACGCCCGAAGGCACGCTCAAGCTGATGGATTTCGGGCTGATGGGCCAGCTGGGCATGCCCGGCAACGGCCAGGTGACGGGCACCCCGGGTTACCTGGCGCCCGAGGTGGCGCGCGGCGGCATCATCGACGGGACGAGCGATCTGTACTCCGTCGGCTGCCTGGCGTACGAGATGCTCACGGGCAAGCTGCCCTTCGAGGGCACGCTGATCGAGGTCGTGCGCGCGCACGTGTCGACGCCGCCCGTGCCGCCGAGCCAGAAACGCGAGCTGCCCACGGCGCTCGAGCGCATCGTGCTGCGGTTGTTGGAGAAGGATCCGCGCCGACGCTATCGCAGCGCGGCCGAGGTGATCGACGATCTCGTGCCGCTGTCGGGACTGGCGATCGCCCGCGAAAGCGCGGATCAGCGTCAGAGCTACCTGTCGACGAGCGTGCTCGTGGGGCGCGAGCAAGAGCTCGATGCGTTGTCGGGTGCCCTCGAGTCGGCGATCGCGGGCCAACCGCGGGCGATCGTGGTCGGAGCCCCGGCGGGCGTCGGCAAGAGCCGCTTGGTGACGGAGCTGCTGCTCAAGGCCAAGCTGTCCGGCGTGCTCGTGCTGCACGGGCGTTGCCGCGAGACCGGCATGGCGCCTTATCAGGCGATCGCCGAGGCGCTGCGGCCTGCGCTGGCCCATGGCACGGAGGAAGAAGGTGAGCGCTACGCCTCGGCGGTCGCCAAGCTCTTTCCCGAGTTCTGCGAGGACGCGCCGGCGCTCGAAGATCCCCAGGCGCTGCGCGAGACGGTCGTCGAATGGCTCTCGGCCGTCTCGGCGCGCGTGCCGTTGCTGCTGCTGCTCGACGACGTCCACTGGGCGGATCCGCAGACCCTCGACACCTACAACCACATCGTGCGCCGTCTGAGCGACCAGCGTCTGCTGTGTCTCGCGACGCTGCGAAGCGACGAGGTGCCCCCCGGCGCGGCGGCCTGGTACACCGTCGATGAGGGGGCCAGCCAGCTGTTGAAGCTCGGTCCGCTCACGCCGGAGCACCAGTCGGTCCTTCTGAAGGCCATGCTGGGCCCGATTCACCTCGGCGACGCCTTCGCGCAGGCGCTTTACGAGGCCACGGGCGGCAATCCCTTCTTCCTCACCGAGGTCGTGCGCGCCTTGATGGACGACCGCCTTCTGCAGCGGCGCGGGGCCGAATGGCATTTCCCCGGCGATCCGAGCGTGCTCGCGCCGCTCGGAAGCATGGAGGCGACGCTCGCGCGGCGCCTCTCCAAGCTGAGCGAGGCCGGGCACGCCGTCGTGAACGCCGCTTCCGTGATTTCCAATCAGCAAGACCTCGGAATGATTTGCGCCGCGCTCGATCTGCCGGAGGAGGCGATTCTCGATGCGCTCGACGAGTTGATCGAGCGGCAGTTCATGCAACGCAGCGAGACGGGTTACAGCTTTCCGCACGCCCGTGTGCGGGAGATCGTCTATGCGCGGTTGAAGCCGGAGGAGCGCCGACAGCTTCACCGGCGCGCCGGGGAGTATCTCGAATCGCTCTACTGGGAGCCGCAGCCCGTGCTTCACACGCTGGCGCCCCATTTCGTGCAGGCGGGCGTGCATGACAAGGCCTACCACTACGCCGAGCGCGCAGGCGCGCAGGCGGACG